>NZ_BAABDO010000002.1:0-169108 GCF_039539665.1 Actinomadura keratinilytica | reverse complement strand
CGCGCGGGCGGCGCGCGGCCAGCAGCAGCGACCTGGCCGCGGCGGCGGCCGCGGCGATCTCGTCCCAGGCGATGAACAGCCGGCCGCCCCAGCCGAGGAGCGAACCGAGGGCGCAGAGCACTCCCGCGACCGCGACCATGGCGACCGGCACCGTGCGCGGCGGCAACGGCCGCGGCAGCCGCCTGGCGTTCTCGCCGCTCATCGCGCCGTGTCCCTTTCTGCGCCGTCGGGGCGGACGGCCCCGATCGGGCGCTGCGCCGCGCCCGCTGCTTGGTCGATATCGGATCTGCTGGTGTCGGATCTGTCGGTGTCGGATCCTGATCGGACGATCGGGTAACGCCCGGCAGGTGGTGAATCGTGCCCCGCGCAGGGTTCGCGCTCGGGCTGCTGCGGACGCCGCGGGAGCGCCGGCAGTGGATCAGCGACGTTGCTGCAGTGCGGGATCACCGTGATGCTCAATGTACGTTCCGTAGGTCACGGAGCGATTGAGGCTGAGCGTCCACCCGGCGACGAACGACCTCCTCGCGGAATGCCTGGTCGTCCCGCCTGCCCGGCCGTACCGCCGTCCCCTGACGCTGTGTCACCACCGCGGTGCCCGCGCCCCGTCGGACATGATCGTACAGTCCGCGCTCACGGGGGTCGCGGAAAACCCGCGTAACACCGAACACGTCGAAACGGACAACTTGGACATCGGCCCGCGGGAACGGAGCCGCCGGAACGGGAACGCCGGACCATCCGTATTACGGAGAGACGAGGGGGCGTGCCATGGGACTGCGAACAGCGCACCGGTTCGCCGCGGCGGCCGCGGCGGCCCTCCTGCTGGCCTCCGCCTGCTCGTCCGGCTCGGCAGGCGGCGGGCGGGGGGCGGCCAGCACACCGCCGCCGCTGCCGGCCTCCCCGGGCGGCGCGTCCGGGCGGCAGGCCGCGGGCGGGCTCGGCGAGCCCCGGGAGCTCGCGGGGAACCTGCGGGTGCCGTGGGCGATCGCGTTCCTGCCCGGCGGCGACGCGCTGGTGACCGAACGCGACACCGCCCGGCTGCTGCGCGTCACGCCGCAGGGGCGGGTCGGCGAGATCGGGCGGGTCCCCGGCGTCGAACCGGGCGGCGAGGGCGGCCTGCTGGGCGTGGCGGTGTCCCCGTCGTTCGCCCGCGACCGGCTCGTCTACCTGTACTTCACCGCCGCGTCCGACAACCGGGTGGTGCGGTTCCGGCTGGACGGCGCGCTCCGGGACGCCCGGCCGATCGTCACCGGCATCCCCAAGGGCGCCAACCACAACGGCGGCCGCCTCGCCTTCGGCCCCGACGGGATGCTCTACGTCTCCACCGGCGAGGTGTACCGCGGGGAGCTGGCCCAGGACCGCGACTCGCTCGGCGGCAAGATCCTGCGGGTCACCGCCGACGGGCGGCCCGCGCCCGGCAACCCGTTCGGCACCCGCGTGTGGACCCTGGGGCACCGCAACGTGCAGGGCATGGCCTGGGACGACCAGGGCCGCATGTACGCCACCGAGTTCGGCCAGGACCGCTTCGACGAGATCAACCGCATCGAGAAGGGCCGCAACTACGGCTGGCCCGAGGTGGAGGGCCGCGGCGGCCGCTCCGGGTTCACCGACCCGCTGCTGACCTGGTCGACGGCGGAGGCGTCCCCGTCCGGGCTGGCCTATGCCGGCGGGTCGCTGTGGGCGGCGGGCCTGCGCGGGCGGCGGCTGTGGCAGGTGCCGCTGGACGGCGGCAGGGCCGGGCGGCCCGTCGCGCATCTGGAGGACCGGTACGGCCGCCTGCGCGCCGTCGTCCGCGCCCCCGACGGGGCGCTGTGGGTCACCACCAGCAACCACGACGGCCGCGGCAGCCCCCGCTCGGGCGACGACAGGATCCTCGTCATCCCGGTCCGCTGACCGCGCCGCCGGCGCGCCGGACGGCCGGCAAGCGGCCGCCCGGCGCGGGGCGCGCGATCACAAAGCGCCGATCACAAAGCGCCGATCACAAAGCGCGCGGTCAGGAGGCGCGGTCAGGAGGCGCCGAGCTTCTCCAGGATCAGCTGGCGGGCGCGGCCGGCGTCGGCCTTGCCGCCGGTGGCGCGCATCACGGCGCCGACCAGGGCGCCCGCGGCCGCGACCTTGCCGCCGCGGACCTTGTCGGCCACGTCCGGGTTGTCGGCGATGGCCTGGTCGACGATGGCGGCCAGCTCCCCGTCATCGCTGACGATCTTCAGGTTGCGGGCGGCGACCACCTCGTCCGGGCCGCCCTCGCCGGCCAGCACGCCCTCGAACACCTGGCGGGCCAGCTTGTCGTTCAGCTCGCCGGCGTCCACCATCGCCTGCACGCGGGCGACCTGCTCCGGCGTGATCGGCAGGTCGGCCGGCTCCACGCCCTGCTCGGTGGCGCGGCGCGACAGCTCGTTCATCCACCACTTGCGGGCGGCGGCGGGCGAGGCGCCCGCGGCGACGGTCTGCTCGATCAGGTCGAGGGCGCCGGCGTTGACGACGTCCCGCAGCTCCAGGTCGGACAGGCCCCACTCGCGCTGCACGCGGCGGCGGCGCGCGGCGGGCAGCTCGGGCAGGCCGCGGCGCAGCTCCTCCACCCACTCGCGGGACGGCGCCATCGGCACCAGGTCCGGCTCGGGGAAGTAGCGGTAGTCCTGCGCCTCCTCCTTGCTGCGGCCCGCGGTGGTGGTGCCCGTGTCCTCGTGGAAGTGCCGGGTCTCCTGCACGACCCGGCCGCCCGAGGCCAGCACGGCGGCCTGCCGCTCGATCTCGTGCCGGACCGCGCGCTCGACCGACCGCAGCGAGTTGACGTTCTTGGTCTCGGTGCGGGTGCCCCACTCCGACGCGCCGCGCGGCATCAGCGACACGTTCACGTCGCAGCGCATCGAGCCCTGCTCCATGCGCACGTCCGACACGCCGAGGGCGCGCACCAGCTCGCGCAGCTCGGTGGCGTACGCGCGGGCCACCTGCGGCGCCTTGTCGCCGGTCGCGGTGATCGGCTTGGTGACGATCTCGACCAGCGGGATGCCCGCCCGGTTGTAGTCGACCAGCGAGTGGTCGGCCCCGTGGATGCGGCCCGTGGCGCCGCCGACGTGCAGCGACTTGCCGGTGTCCTCCTCCATGTGGACGCGCTCGATGCCGATGCGGTAGGTCTCGCCGTCCACCTCCACGTCCAGGTGGCCGTCGACGCACAGCGGCTCGTCGTACTGCGAGATCTGATAGTTCTTCGGCATGTCCGGATAGAAGTAGTTCTTCCGGGCGAACCGGCACCACTCCACGATCTCGCAGTTGAGCGCCAGGCCGATCTTGACGATGCCCTCGATCGCGGCCCGGTTGGTGACCGGCAGCGCGCCGGGCAGGCCGAGGCAGACCGGGCAGACCTGGGTGTTGGGCGGGGCGCCGAACGTGGTCGGGCAGCCGCAGAACATCTTGGACGCCGTGCCCAGCTCGATGTGGGTCTCCACGCCCAGCACCGGCTCGTAGCGGGCCAGCGCCTCGTCGTAGTCCATCAACGTCGCCTGCGACAAACTGGTCACTCGCCTGCCTCCGCCAGCTCGGGGGCCTTGGCCAGCAGCGGGCCGCCCCACCGGTCCTCCAGGGCCTTCTCCACGGCCGCGCCGACCCGGTACACCCGGTCGTCGCCCAGCACCGGCGCCATGATCTGCAGGCCGACCGGCAGCCCGTCCTCGTCGGCGAGACCGCAGGGCACGGAGATGGCCGCGTTGCCCGCCAGGTTCGCCGGGATCGTGCACAGGTCGGCCAGGTACATCGCCATCGGATCGTCGGCGCGCTCGCCGATCGGGAACGCCGTGGTCGGCGTGGTCGGCGACACCAGCACGTCCACCTGCTCGAACGCCGCGTCGAAGTCGCGCGCGATCAGCGTGCGGACCTGCTGGGCCTTGCCGTAGTAGGCGTCGTAGTAGCCCGACGACAGCGCGTAGGTGCCCAGCATGATGCGCCGCTTGACCTCGGGGCCGAAGCCCTGCGCCCGGGTCAGCGCCATGACCTCCTCGGCGCTGCGGGTGCCGTCGTCGCCGACGCGCAGCCCGTAGCGCATGGCGTCGAACCGGGCCAGGTTGGACGAGCACTCCGACGGCGCGATCAGGTAGTAGGCGGGCAGCGCGTACCCGAAGTGCGGGCAGGACACCTCGACCACCTTGGCGCCCAGCGACTCCAGCAGCTCGACGGCCTCGCGGAAGCGGGCCAGCACGCCCGGCTGGTAGCCCTCGCCGCCCAGCTCCTTGACCACGCCGACGCGCAGCCCCGCCACGTCGGCGCGGCGGGCCGCCTCGACCACCGGCGGCACCGGCTTGTCGATCGAGGTGGAGTCCATCGGGTCGTGGCCGCTGAACGCCTCGTGCAGCAGCGCGGCGTCGAGCACGTTGCGGGCGAACGGGCCCGGGGTGTCCAGCGACGAGGCGAACGCGATCACCCCGTACCGGGACGAGCCGCCGTAGGTGGGCTTGACCCCGACGATGCCGGTGACCGCCGCGGGCTGGCGGATCGAGCCGCCGGTGTCGGTGCCGGTCGCCAGCGGCGCCTCGTAGGCCGCCACCGCGGCCGACGACCCGCCGGACGAGCCGCCCGGCACCCGCGCCAGGTCCCACGGGTTGTGCGACGGGCCGTAGGCGCTGTTCTCGGTGGACGAGCCCATCGCGAACTCGTCCATGTTGGCCTTGCCGAGGATCACCAGCCCCGCCGCGCGCAGCCGCGCGGTCACCGTGGCGTCGTACGGCGGCCGCCACCCCTCCAGGATCTTCGACCCGGCGGTGGTCGGCATGTCGGTGGTGGTGAACACGTCCTTGTGCGCGATCGGCACCCCGGCCAGCGGGCCGAGCTCCTCGCCCGCGGCGCGCCGCTCGTCGACCCTGCGCGCCTGCGCCAGCACGGCCTCCTCGTCGACGTGCAGGAACGCGCGCACCCGCCCGTCGACGGCGGCGACCCGGTCCAGGTGCGCCCGCGCCACCTCCACGGCGGAGACCTCGCCGGAGGCCACCAGCGCCGCCAGTTCCGCCGCGGTCTTCCTGGTCAGATCACTCACCGCTCACGCCTCCTCGTCCAGGATCCGCGGGACCCGGAAGCGCTGCTCCTCGGCCGCCGGGGCGCCCGCCAGCGCCTGCTCGGGCGGCAGCGAGGGCCGGACCTCGTCGGCCCGGTACACGTTGGTCAGCGGCAGCGCGTGCGAGGTCGGCGGGATGTCCTCCGCCGCGACCTCCTGCACCCGCGCGACCGCGGAGATGATCTGGTCGAGCTGGGCGGCGAGGTGGTCGAGTTCGTCCTCGCCGAGCGCCAGCCGGGACAGCCGGGCGAGGTGCGCCACCTCGTCACGGGTGATGGCGGTCATCTGGAAAAACCGTTCCTGAGATCGGATTGGGTTCCCTGCCATCCTATGGGTCCCGCAGGCCACGGCCGACGCGTTCGCCGCCCCGCGCGCCGGTCGCCGTGCCTTCGCCGGGCGGCGCGATGCGGGCAGCGCAGTCCGGGCGGTGCAGTCCGGGCGGTGCAGTCCGGGCGGCGGCTCAGGCGGCGGGTTCGGGGGCGCGCTGCATGCGGCGGCGCAGCCAGTCGGTGGCGGTGGCGGCGTCCATGGGGCGGCCGAAGTACCAGCCCTGGGCGGCGTCGCAGCCCATCTCGCGCAGCATGCTCGCGGTCTGCGGGTCCTCGACGCCCTCGGCCACCGAGCGCAGGCCGAGCGTGCGGACCAGGTCGACGGTGGAGCGGACGATCACCGCGTCGTCGGGCGAGCGGGCCAGCCGCCGCACGAACGAGGCGTCGATCTTGATCTCCTCCACCGGCAGCCGCTTCAGCCGCACCAGCGACGAGTAGCCGGTGCCGAAGTCGTCCAGGCTGAGCGGGATGCCGAGCTCGGCCAGCGCGCCGACGGTGTCGGAGGCGTAGGCGGGCTCGTTCATCAGGATCCGCTCGGTGATCTCCAGCTGCAGGGCGGCGGTGGGCAGCCCGCGGGCGAGCAGGCCGCTCTCGATCGTCTCGGTGAGGCCGGTGTCGAACAGGTCGCGGCCGGAGGCGTTCACCGCGACCTGGACGGTCAGGTCGTCGCGCCACCAGGCGGCGGCCTGCGCCAGGGCGGCGTCCACCACGTAGTGGGTGATGGAGCGCATCAGGTACGTCTGCTCGGCGATCGGCAGGAAGTGCTCGGGCTCCAGCACGCCCTTGTCGGGGTGGCGCCAGCGCACCAGCGCCTCCATGCCGACCAGCTGCCCGTCGTGCAGGGAGACCTTGGGCTGGTAGAACAGCTCCAGCTCGCCGCGGTCGATGGCGCGGCGCAGGTCGCCCAGCATGCTCAGCCGGGCCGGGGAGTTGCGGTCCTTGTCGGGCGAGTAGACCTCGACGCCCGAGCGGCCCTCCTTGGCGTGGTACATCGCCACGTCGGCGCGCTGCAGCAGCAGCTCGAAGTCGGGGGCGTGGTCGGGGAACAGCGCGATGCCGACGCTGCCCTCCAGGTCGAAGGACATGCCGTCCAGCCGGACCGGCTCGCTGAGCGCGGCGCGCAGCCGGGCGGCGACCTCGCGGGCCGCGGCGGTGTCGCGGATGGTGGGCAGCAGCACGGCGAACTCGTCGCCGCCGAGCCGGGCCACCAGGTCGCCGGGCCGCACGCTGTGGGTGAGGCGGTGCGCCACCAGCTGCAGCAGCCGGTCGCCGGTCGCGTGGCCGAGGGTGTCGTTGACCTCTTTGAACCGGTCCAGATCCAGCAGGAAGAGGCCGACGCGGACCTCCTGGCCGGCGCCCTTGCCGCGGGCCGCTCGGCGGGACGCGGCGCGGGAGGCGGCGGCGCGGGCCTCGCGGAGGGACTCCTCGGTGCGGACGGTCAGCATCTTGCGGTTGGGCAGGCCGGTCAGCCCGTCGTGCAGGGCCTGGTGCTCGCGGCGCACCGAGGCCGAGGCGTTGAGGTAGACGGCGATGAACGGCAGCAGGATGAGCGGGACGAACGCGGCGGACCGGTCCATCGCCACGACGACCAGCGGCGCCAGCGCCAGCAGCGCCAGGTGCACCAGGACCTGGTAGCCCAGGTCCTGGTGCAGCGCCTTGAGCAGGGACACCCGCTCGTGCAGCGCGACCGCGGCGCCCACGAGGCCGTCGTTGCAGATGAAGTAGACCGCCCCGGCCGCGGCGATCGCCGGCAGGTCGCCGCCGTGGGGCAGCCACGGGTCCGTCGGGCTGGGGTGGACGCCGAACAGCGTCAGCGTCCCGTAGGCGGCGGCCAGGCTGAGGGTGTACTGGGCGGCGTTGAACGCGATGCGGTGCGGGGTGCGGCCGCGCAGCACGCCGCAGGCGACCACGGCGGCCGACTGCAGCACCGCGGCGATCGGCAGCCCCGCGTACAGCAGGGCCGCGAACGAGAAGGTCGTGGAGGTGGTGGCGCCGTTGTTCCCGGTGGAGCCGGGGGTGATGATCGGCCGCAGCTCGCCGAAGACGATGAAGGCGGCCAGGATCCAGAACGCCGGGTTGCGCACCAGCGCGTCGGCCTGCGCGCCGGACATGCCCGCCAGGGCGGCCGCGAACACGGCGGCGCCGGCGGCGATGACGACCGCGAAGTAGATCCACAGCGGGGAGCCCCGGCGCGGCACGGTGTTCCGCGTGTTGTTCGGGTCCTTCATCACATCCTCGAAGGGTCGGCAACCGCCCCCCGGTCGGCCGCGGGTCCGTGGTCACCGCCGGCGTCGCCGCCGGCGGTATGGGCCCGTCCCCCGTTCTGTGACGAGCGGAGGCTCGGGAGGGTCGTGATGACTGGGAAGGGTACGGCCTTTGCTCAACTTCGCGAAACCGGTTGCGTACGTTCCGTTATTCCCTTTCCGATCCAGTCCACTACCCCTACGTAGCGACATCGTACCCCTGGGTAACCCGACACTGGTTAACCTTGCAACGAGCACGGGCGGTCATTCGTCCCCGCGGAGGGTTACGTTTTTGGCCGCTTCCGGCCCGTCGGACAGCAGCACCTGGAACCCCGCCTCGTCCAGGATGGGCACCCCCAGCTTGACCGCCTTGTCGTACTTGGACCCCGGGCTGTCGCCGACCACCACGAACCCGGTCTTCTTCGACACCGATCCGGTGACCTTGCCGCCGAGCCGCTGCACCGCCTCGGTGGCCGAGTCGCGGCTGTACCCCTCCAGCGAACCGGTGATCACCACGGTGACGCCCTCCAGCGGGCGCGGCGCCGCGGCGCCCTCCTCCTCCATGCGGACCCCGGCCGCGGCCCACTTGCGGACGATCTCCTGGTGCCAGTCGACCTCGAACCACTGCTTGATGGACCGGGCGATCGTCGGGCCGACCCCGTCGACGGCCGCCAGCTCCTCCTCGGTGGCGTTGCGGATCGCCTCCATCGACCGCAGCTCGCGCGCCAGGTCCTGGGCGGCGGTCGGGCCGACGTGCCGGATGGACAATGCCACCAGCACCCGCCACAGCGGCTGCCGCTTGGCCTTCTCCAGCTCCTCGAACAGCACCTCGACGATCTTCTTGGGCTTGCCCTCCTTGTTGGCGAAGAAGGTGACGACCTTCTCCTCGCCGGTCTTGGGGTCGGTCTTGGGCAGCCCGGTGTCGGGGTCGAGCACCAGCGTCTTGATCGGCAGCAGCTGCTCGACGGTCAGGTCGAACAGGTCGCCCTCGTCCTTCAGCGGCGGCTCGGCGGGCTCCAGCGGGCGGGTCAGCGCGGTCGCCGCCACGTACCCGAGCGCCTCGATGTCCAGCGCCTTGCGGCTGGCCAGGAAGAACAGCCGCTCGCGCAGCTGCGCGGGGCACGAGCGCGCGTTCGGGCAGCGGATGTCGACGTCGCCCTCCTTCTCGCGGGCCAGCGGCGTGCCGCACTCGGGGCAGCGGTCGGGCATGACGAACTCGCGCTCGGTGCCGTCGCGCAGGTCGGTCACCGGCGCCACGATCTCGGGGATGACGTCGCCGGCCTTGCGCAGCACCACGGTGTCGCCGATCAGCACGCCCTTGCGCTTGACCTCGTCGGCGTTGTGCAGCGTGGCGCGCTCGACCGTGGACCCGGCGACGAACACCGGCTTCATCACCCCGTACGGGGTGACCCGCCCGGTGCGGCCCACGCCGACCTTGATGTCCAGCAGCTTGGTGTTGACCTCTTCGGGCGGGTACTTGAACGCGATCGCCCAGCGCGGCGCCCGCGAGGTGGACCCCAGCCGCCGCTGCAGCGGGAACTGGTCGACCTTGACGACCACGCCGTCGATCTCGTACTCGGGGTCGTGCCGGTGCTCGCCGTAGTACTCGATGTACTCGCGCACCCCGGCCATGTCGGGCACCACCTTGTAGCGGTCGCTGACCGGCAGGCCCCACTCGCGCATCATCTCGTACGCCTCGGCCTGGCTGTCGGGCCGCTTGCCGCCCTCCCAGCGCCCGAACCCGTGCACCAGCATGCTCAGCGGCCGCCGGGCGGTGACGCGCGGGTCCTTCTGCCGCAGCGAGCCGGCGGCGGCGTTGCGCGGGTTGGCGAACGGCTCCTTGCCCTCCTCCACCTGGGCGGCGTTGACCTGCTCGAACCCCTCGCGGGGCAGGAACACCTCGCCGCGCACCTCCAGCAGCTCGGGCCAGCCGTCGCCGGCGAGCCGGGTGGGGATCGCCTCGATGGTGCGGATGTTGTGGGTGATGTCCTCGCCGGTGCGCCCGTCGCCGCGGGTGGCGCCGCGCACCAGCCGCCCGTTCTCGTAGATCAGCGCGACCGCCAGCCCGTCGATCTTCAGCTCGCACAGGTAGGCGGCGACCTCGCCGACCTCGCGGCGCACCCGCTCGTCCCAGGCCGCCAGCTCCTCGGCGTTCATCGCGTTGTCGAGGCTCTGCATGCGCTCGAGGTGCTCGACGGTGGCGAAGTCGGTGACGATGGGGGCGCCGACCCGCTGCGTCGGCGAGTCGGGGGTCACCAGCTCCGGATGGGCCGCCTCCAGCTCGCGCAGCTCGCGCATCAGCGCGTCGTACTCGGCGTCGCTCAGCGTGGGCCGGTCGAGCACGTAGTAGCGGTAGTTGGCCTCGTCGATCTCCCGGCTCAGCTCCGCATGCCGCTGCGCCGCCTCGGTGGGAACGCCGTCGCTCAACGTCATGGGGCTATTCTCGCGCGCCCCACCGACATTCCGGCCCCTGCGGCGGCGTCCGAGTCGTCCCGGTAGCACCCGCGCTGACGTGCCATAACACGCCGGCCGCCGGGCCGCCTGAGGCGCTACTCGGCGGCCTCGAACAGCATGCGGGCGGTGTCGCGGCAGCGTTTGACGGCGGCCCGCACGTAACGGGGGGACGCCCCCGCCAGGCCGCACGCCGGGGTGACGACGACCTGCTCGGCCAGCCGGGCGGGCGGGAACCCCAGGCGCCGCCACAGGTTCCGCACGGGCTCGGCGGTGTCCTTGAGGGCGGGCAGGGCCGTGTCGGTGCCCGGCACCGCGCCGAGCCACAGCCCCACCCCGGCGTCGATCGTCTCCCCCACGGCGTCGTCGTGGCGTTCGGGCACCAGCGCCAGGTCCACCGAGATGGCCTTGGCGCCCGCCCCGCGCAGCAGCCCGTAGGGGACGTCGCGCGCGCAGCAGTGCACCACGGGGAAGGCGGCGTCGCCCGCGGAGGCGGTCTCGATCACCTGGCGCAGATGCTGTTCGGCCACGGGGGGCTCCACGGCCGGCAGCCGGGAGAAGCCGCTGGCGGTCGGCACCCGCCCCGCCAGCACCGCGGGCAGCGCGGGCTCGTCGAGCTGCAGCAGGATCCGCGCGTCCGGCAGCCGCCGCCGGACCTCGGCCACATGCCCGGCGACGCCCTCGGCGAGCGAGGCGGCCAGGTCGCGGACCGCGCCCGGGTCGCGCAGCGCGCGGTCGCCGTGCCGCAGCTCGATCGTGGCGGCCAGCGTCCACGGCCCGCACACCTGGATCTTGAACGGGCCGTCGTGCCCGCCCGCCAGCTCCTCCAGCACGTCCAGGTCGCGCGCCAGGTGGTCGCGGGCCCGGCGCAGGTCGCGGCCGGGCCGGTCGGCGAACCGCCAGCCGGAGGGCTGCAGGTGCACCGGCAGGTCCACCAGCAGTCCGGCGGTGCGGCCGGTCAGGTCGGCGCCCGGCCCGCGGTCCGGCAGCTCGGGCAGGTGCGGCAGCTCGGGCAGCTCGCCGAGCACGATCCGCAGCGCCTCGGCCGGGTCGTCACCGGGGTAGGACCCGACCCCCGTCGCGCTCCCCACCGCCCAGGGAAAGCTCATCGTCACGCCCGGATACCCTAGCCAAACCTCGGACCGCAAGAGCCGTCCGGACGGCGCGTCACAGGAGGCCGCCCGGACGGCGCGTCACAGGAGCCCGGCCAGGGCGTCCAGTCGGCGCAGCGCGGCGTCCTGCGGCTCGGTCGGCAGGTTGAACAGGATCTCGTCGACGTCCGCGGCCGCGAGCTCGTCGATCACCTTGCGGTCGCCGGGCACGCTGAACACCGTGACCGGCACGCGGCGCCCGGCCCGCTCGCGCAGCTCGGCGACCTGGCGGGCCAGATCGTCGGTGCCGCGCCCGTAGATCGGCATCCAGCCGTCACCGAAGTCGATCACCCGGTCGAACGTGGTGGGGCCGGAGCCGCCCACCATCACCGGCGGGTGCGGGTCCTGCACCGGCTTGGGGTAGCTGAAGACGGGGTCGAAGTCGACGAACTCGCCGTGGAACTCGGCCTCCTCGGCGGTCCACAGCTCCTTGATCGCCAGCACGCGCTCGCGCATCAGCCGCATGCGGGTGCGCGGGTCGGTGCCGTGGTTGCGCATCTCCTCGCGGTTCCAGCCCGCGCCGACGCCGAGCACGGCCCGGCCGCCGGAGACCCGGTCCAGCGAGGCCAGCTCCTTGGCCAGGATGATCGGGTCGCGCTGGATCACCAGGGCGATGCCGGTGCCGACGCGCAGCCGCTCGGTCACCGCCGCCGCGGCGGTCAGCGTCACGAACGGGTCCAGGGTTCGGTAGTAGTGGCGCGGCAGCTCGCTGCCGCCCGGCCACGGGCTCTCCCGCTTGACGGGGATGTGCGTGTGCTCGGCCACGTACAGGGAGGCGAACCCCCGCTCTTCCAGGGCCCGCCCCAGGGCCGCCGGGCCGATCCCCTCGTCGGTCACGAACGTCGACACGCCGAACTGCACGAGTCGTCCTTTCGACTGGGCGCCGCCTCAGACGGCGACGCGCGCTGTGGTGGCGATGGTAGAGGAGCCCAGGACGCGGTCGCCGTCGTACAGGACGGCGGCCTGCCCGGCGGCCACGCCGCGCGCGGGGCGGGCGAGCCTGATGCGGACCGTGTCGCCCGCGGTCTCGGCGACGCAGTCGTGCACCTCCCCGTGCGCGCGCAGCTGCACCTGGCACGGCAGCGGCCCCGCCGGGGGCTCCGACAGCCAGACGGGGCGCTCCCCCACGATCTCGTCGACGTCCAACGCCTCGCGGGGGCCGACCGTGACGGTGTTGGTCACCGGCGAGATGTCGAGCACGTAGCGGGGGCGGCCGTCCGGGGCCGGGGTGCCGATGCGCAGCCCCCTGCGCTGCCCCACGGTGTAGGCGTACGCGCCCTCGTGCTCGCCCACCGTGTTGCCGTCCTGGTCGACGATGGGGCCGGGGGCGCTGCCCAGCCGCTCGGCAAGGAAGCGCCGCGTGTCGCCGTCGGCGATGAAGCAGATGTCGTGGCTGTCGGGCTTGTCGGCCACCTGCAGGCCGCGCCGCTGCGCCTCGGCGCGGATGTCGGCCTTGGTGGTGTCGCCCAGGGGGAACATGGCGTGCGCCAGCTGCTCGGGCGTGCACACCGCCAGCACGTAGGACTGGTCCTTGGCCGTGTCCACGCCCCGGCGCAGCACGCCGCCCTCCAGGCGGGCGTAGTGGCCGGTGCAGACCGCGTCGAAGCCGAGCGCCAGCGCGCGGTCCAGCAGCGCAGCGAACTTGATCTTCTCGTTGCAGCGCAGGCACGGGTTGGGCGTGCGGCCCGCCGCGTACTCGCTGACGAAGTCCTCGACCACGTCGCGGTGGAACCGCTCGGCCAGGTCCCACACGTAGAACGGGATGCCGATGACGTCCGCGGCGCGGCGGGCGTCGCGGGAGTCCTCCAGCGTGCAGCAGCCGCGGGCGCCCGTGCGGTACGACTGCGGGTTGCTGGACAGGGCCATGTGGACCCCGGTGACGTCGTACCCGGCCTCGGCGGCGCGCGCGGCGGCCACGGCGGAGTCGACGCCACCCGACATGGCGGCGAGTACGCGCAAAGTCATAACACCTCCAGCCTATGCAGCGGCGGCGGGACGCCCGGCATTCCGCGTACGATGACATCCGCTATGGGAATCTTCCGCCGTGACGGGTCCGCGCCTGCCGCCGCGCCGGCGATCGCCGAGTTCTGGGCGTGGTGGCCGCAGGCCCGGCCGGAGATAGAAAAGCGGCTCGGCGACGGCCTGTCCACCGAGACGGTCGAGGAGCTGTCCCGCCGCGTCCACAAGATCCATCCGGGGCTGCAGTGGGAGATCGGCGGCGGTGACGACAACCCGCCCGCGCTGACGATCACCGGCGGCGGCGATCCCGAGCTGCGCGGGCTGGCCGAGCGGTGGCGCCGCGCCGCCCCCGCCGACGCCGGCGGCTGGCGCTTCCACCCGGCGCGGCAGGCCGACCCGGAGATGCTCGACCAGCGGCTGGTGCTGGGCGACCACGAGTTCGACCTGGAGTACGTGCGGTTCGGGCTGCGCGCCGACCCCGGGCGCGCCCGCGTGCACGTGACCGCCTACCACCCCGACTTCCTGTTCGTGGCCGAGGAGCAGCGGCTGCGGGTCGCCCTGCACGTGCTGGACTGGGCGCTCGGCGAGGACGACGTGGCCCGCTGGATCGGCGATGTGGCGATCGCCACCGAGGCGCCGATGGACGCGCTGCCGCCCGCCGTGCTGCCCGCGGTGGTGGAGCAGGTCGCCGAGCCGTTCCGCGAGCCGACGTGGCTGAACGGCGAGACGCGCACCCCGCGCGGCCATCCGGCCCGGCTGGACGCCCGGTTCCCGCTGCACCGCCAGGACTACCCGCTGTGCGACCTGCACGTGGCGATCACCGTGCCGTACGCCCACGGCAACCCCGACCGGCTGCCGGTGGAGCCGTCGGCGGGCGCGCTGCGCGAGTTCGAGAAGCGGCTGTCGGAGCTGGGCGACCGCGCGGTGCTGGCGGTCCGCGAGACCGGCGACGGGCTGCGGGTGTTCCACCTGTACGCCGACCCCGACTCCGGGGTGATCGCCGAGCTGGACCAGCTGGCGGCGGGCTGGACGGAGGGCAAGGCCAAGGTTGCCTCCACCAGCGACCCCGGCTGGCGCGCCCTCGCCCCCTACCGGCCCTGAGAGTCCTCGGGCCCGGCGCGCGGCCGGGTCAGGACGTGATGCCCGCCCGGCGGGCGCGTTCGACCACCGGGCCGATGGCGTCGGCGAGCGCGGCCACGTCCTCCTCGGTGGAGGTGTGCCCGAGGCTGAAGCGCAGGGAGCCGCGGGCGCGCGCCGGGTCGGCGCCCATCGCCAGCAGCACGTGACTGGGCTGGGACACCCCGGCCGAGCAGGCCGAGCCGGTCGAGCACTCGATGTCGCGCGCGTCCAGCAGCATCAGCAGCGCGTCGCCCTCGCAGCCGGGGAAGGAGAAGTGCGCGTTGCCGGGCAGCCGGTCGCGCGGGTCGCCGTTGAGCACCGCGTCCGGCACCGCCGTGCGCACCGCCTTGACCAGCGAGTCGCGCAGCCCGGCCAGGCGGCGGGCCTCCTCCTCCCGGCGCGCCACCGCCACCTGGACGGCGGCGGCGAACCCGGCGATGGCGGGGGTGTCGAGCGTGCCGGAGCGCACGTCGCGCTCCTGGCCGCCGCCGTGCAGGACGGGCACCGGGTCGACGCCCTTGGCCAGCAGCAGCGCGCCCACGCCCAGCGGCCCGCCGAGCTTGTGGCCCGACAGGGTGAGCGCCTGGACGCCGGACGCGGCGAACGCGACCGGTAGCTGCGCGGCGGCCTGCACGGCGTCGGTGTGGAACGGGACGCCGTGCTCGCGGGCGATGGCGGCCAGCTCGGCGACGGGCTGGACGGTGCCGACCTCGTTGTTGGCCCACATGACGGTGACCAGCGCGACGTCGTCGGCCTCGGCGAGGGCGGCGCGCAGCGTGTCGGGGAGGACGCGGCCGTGCTCGTCCACCGGCAGCAACTGCGCGGTGGCGCCCTCGTGGTCGGCCAGCCAGCGCACCGCGTCGAGCACGGCGTGGTGCTCGACGGCTGCGGCCAGCACCCGGGTGCGGCGCGGGTCGGCGGCGCGGCGCGCCCAGTACAGGCCCTTGACGGCGAGGTTGTCGGCCTCGGTGCCGCCGGAGGTGAAGACGACCTCGCTGGGGCGGGCGTCGAACGCCTCGGCGATGATCTCTCGGGACTCCTCCACGACACGGCGGGCGCGGCGGCCCACGGCGTGCAGCGAGGAGGGGTTGCCGAGCGCACCGAGCTGTTCGGTCATCGCCGCGATGGCCTCGGGCAGCATGGGGGTCGTCGCCGCATGGTCGAGGTAGGTCACCACTCGCTCAACATTAGCCGCGCCGCCGGGCTTCCCCCGCAGCGCCCCGGCGGCCCGTGCGGGCGGGAATACGGGCGGGGCCGGGCGCGTTCCGGCCACTGTACCGGCCGGACGGTACAGTGGTTGTCGTGCGAAAGGACGCCCTGTTGGACGCTGCCGAGGCCGTGCTCTTCGAGCAGGGCACCCAGGCGCTGACGCTCTCCGCGGTCGCCGACCGCGCGGGCGTGTCCAAGGGCGGCCTGCTCTACCACTTCCCCACCAAGGAGGCCCTGGTCACCGCGCTGGTCAGGCGGGTCATCGCGGAGTTCGACGAGCTGATCGACTCCTTCGACGACGGCTCGCCCACCGGCTACAGCCGGGCCTACGTGCAGGCCACATTCCAGATACTCACCGGTGAGGCGCGCGCCCACCGGCGCTGGTCGGCGATCACGGCCGCCGCGACCGACCCGGACCTGGCCGCCCCCCTCAACGAGGCGATGGCCCGCTGGCACGGCCGCGCCCGCGAGGGCGACCCCGACCCGCTCACCGGGGCGGTGGTGCGGCTGGCGGCCGAGGGCCTGTGGGAGGTGGTCGGCCACGCACCCGGCCTGTACGACGCCGAACAGTTCGACGCGCTGCGACGGCGGCTGCTGGAGCTGCTCGAACGCTGACCGCCGCCACGGCGCACCGATCCCCGGCCCGGGCCGCTCCGGGCCCCGCTGAGACCGCCGCCCGCCGGGCGGCCGTGCCGCGGACGCGCCCGCGGCGCCCATCCGACCGTCCGTCGTCCGGGCCGGCCCGCGCCCCGGACCGACCGGGGCCGACCGCGCCCCGCCGAACCGAGAAAGAGGTGATCCATGCTGGTGCGCTCGCGTCTTGGTTCCTTTCTGACGTTCGCGCTGGCGGGCATGCTGTGCGGGGTGTGGACGGCGCGCATGCCCGCGCTCGCGGACGAGTTCCGCACCGGCGAGAGCGGGGTCGGCATCGTGGTCCTCGTCTGGGGGCTCGGTGCGCTGGCGGCCATGCAGGGCCTGCGCGGCGTGATGGCCCGGACGGGCAGCCGCGGGGTGCTGCGCGTGGCGCTGCCGCTGACCGCGCTGACCTACGCGCTGGCGGCGCTGGCGCCGTCGTACGGGGTGCTGCTGGCGGCCGTGGCGGTGTTCGGCATGGCGTTCGGTGTCACCGACATCGCGATGAACGCCCAGGCCAGCACGGTGGAGCAGACGTACCGGCGGCCCATCATGAGCGGCATGCACGCGGGCTGGTGCGTCGGCGCGATGAGCGGCGGGCTGTTCGGCGTGCTCACCGCCGCCCTCGGCCTGGGCTTCACGCAGACCGCGCTGACGGCCGCGCTGCTGGCCCTGCCCGCCGCGCTCGCACTGGGCCGCACCTACCTGCCCGACCCGGCCGCGCCCGCCGCCTCCGGCGGCGACGGCGGCGGACGGCGGCGCGCCGGGCTGCCCGCCGCGGTGTACGTGATCGGCGTGCTGGCGTTCCTCGCGTTCATGGCCGAGGGGTCGATCGCCGACTGGAGCGGGCTGCTGCTGAACCGGGAGATGGGCGCCTCGCAGGCGCTGGCCGCGCTCGCCTACCCGCTGTTCGAGCTGGCGATGCTGCTGGGCCGGCTGTTCGGCGACCGGGTCCGGGTCCGCCTGGGCACCCGGCGGATGCTGGCGGCCGCCGGGGTCGGCACGTCGCTGAGCACGGCCGTGGTGGTACTGGCCCCGGCGGCGCCCGTCGCGCTCGCCGGGTTCTTCCTGGCGGGCCTGGCGGTGTGCACGGTCGTGCCCACCATGATGTCGCTGGCGGGGACGGCGGCGCCGGGCCGTTCGGGCGCCGCGGTCGCGCAGGTCGGCGCGATGGGGTACGGCGGGCTGCTGCTCGGCCCGGTGGTGATCGGTTTCCTGGCGGAGGCGACGTCGCTGCGGGTGGGCGTCGGCCTGGTGGTCGTGCTGGCCCTGCTGGTCTCGGCCGGGGTCCGGTTCATCCCGCTGGGCGGCGGCGCCGACGTGGCCGCGTCCCGTCCCGCCGACGCGCAGGAGCCGGCCGCCCCCCTCGCCGCCTGAGCGGCGGCCGGAGCGCGGAACGCCCCCGCCGCGGCCGGGGCCGGGCGGGGGCGTCGCGCGTCAGCGGCTCACTTGCGCTTGTTGATCTCCTCGGTGAGCTGGGGGGCCACCTGGAACAGGTCGCCCACCACGCCGAAGTCGACCAGCTCGAAGATCGGCGCCTCGGGGTCCTTGTTGATGGCGACGATCGTCTTGGAGGTCTGCATGCCGGCCCGGTGCTGGATGGCGCCGGAGATGCCGACCGCCACGTACAGCTGCGGCGAGACGGTCTTGCCGGTCTGGCCGACCTGGAACTGGTGCGGGTACCAGCCGGCGTCGGTGGCGGCGCGGGAGGCGCCCACCGCCGCGCCGAGCGAGTCGGCCAGGTCCTCGATGATCTTGAAGTTCTCGGCGCCGCCGACGCCGCGGCCGCCGGAGACCACGATCGCGGCCTCGGTCAGGTCCGGGCGCTCGCCCTTCTCCTGGACGACCTTCTCCACGATCCGGGCGGCTTTGTCGGTGTCCGACAGGGTCACCGAGACCTGCTCCTCGGCCGGGGTGGCCGGGGCGGCCTCGGGGGCGATCGAGTTGGGCCGCACCGCGATGATCGGCGTGCCCTTGGTGACCTTGGCGTGCGCGATGATCGCGCCACCGAAGATCGAGTGCTCGCCGACGAAGCCGTCGGCGACGTCCACCACGTCGGTGAGCACGCCGGAGCCGGTCTTGACCGCCAGGCGCCCGGCGACCTCCTTGCCCTCGCCGGTCGCCGAGACCAGCACGGCGCCGGGCGAGGCGCTCTGCACCAGCTGGGCCAGCAGCGCGGCCTTGGGCGCGACGACGTAGGAGGTGAGCTCCTCGTCGGCGGCGACGTACACCTTGGCGGCGCCGTACTCGGCCAGCTTGTCCTTGGCGTTCTCGTAGCCCGGGCCGACCCAGACCGCGGCGGCCTCGCCGAGGCGGCGCGCCAGGGTCAGCAGCTCGAGGGTGACCTTCTTGACCTCACCGTCGACGTG
Source organism: Actinomadura keratinilytica (assembly GCF_039539665.1). Lineage (NCBI taxonomy): Bacteria > Bacillati > Actinomycetota > Actinomycetes > Streptosporangiales > Thermomonosporaceae > Actinomadura > Actinomadura keratinilytica. The sequence continues at coordinate 150,607 of NZ_BAABDO010000002.1, read as the reverse complement.
GTCGACGAGGACGAGAATCTCGGCCATCGGTTCGCGTGTCCCCTTCCCCGCTCAGACGAACTTCTTCGACGCGAGGAACTCGGCGATCTTGACGCCGCCGTCGCCCTCGTCGGTGACGATCTCACCCTTGCTGCGCGGCGGGGCCTCGGCGAAGTCCACCACCGCGGTGGCCGCGTTGGCCAGCCCCACCTGGCCGGCGTCGATGCCCGCGTCCGCGATGCCGAGCGTCTCCACCGGCTTCTTCTTGGCCGCCATGATCCCCTTGAACGAGGGGTAGCGCGGCTCGTTGATCTTCTCGACGACGCTGACCACCGCGGGCAGGCTCGCCTCGACCTTGTCGTAGCCGTAGTCGGTCTGCCGCTGCACGGTGATGGACGTGCCGTCGATCTCCACCTTGTTGGCCAGCGACAGCTGCGGAACGCCGAGGCGCTCGGCCAGCATCGCCGCCAGCAGCCCGGTGCGCGCGTCGGTCGACTCCGAGCCCAGCACGACCAGGTCGAACCCGGTGCGGCCCAGCACCTGCTGGATGGCGTAGGAGGTCTGCAGCGCGTCGGAGCCGGCGAGGGCGTCGTCGACGAGGTGCACGGCCTTGTCGGCGCCCATGGCCAGCGCCTTGCGGATGGAGTCGGTGGCCTTGTCCGGGCCCATGGTGAGGACGGTCACCTCCCCGCCGTGGGCCTCCTTGATGCGCAGCGCCTCCTCGATGGCGTATTCGTCGAGCTCGTTGATGACACCGTCCGCGGCGGCACGGTCCAGCGTGCTGTCCTCGGACTTGAGCCTGCGCGGGCTCTCGGTGTCGGGAACCTGCTTCACCAGGACGACGATGTTCATGGCCGGTGGCCGACCTCCCTGCACTCAGTTCGGCCGCTGAGGTAAAGCGGCTCGCAGGCGCCGCCCCTGCAACGGGTCGACGCGACGGGCTGATGCCTCACAGCCTGCCAAACTCCCGAACGGGCTTCGGCCCCGGGGGACGGTTTTCCGGCTGCGCACCTCATGTTACCCGCGAGTAATGGGGGCGCAAACTCGCCGTTCACGGCGATCTACACGGCACCGGCGCGACCGCCGGAACGCAGGCGCCCCCGCACCCCCGCGGTGATCGAGATCACATGGCGGGGCGGGTCAGTGCAGGGCGGCCTGCAGGCGGGCGATCAGGCTCTCCGTCGAGGTCTGCAGCCCGTACATCGGCGCCAGGCTGGGCGTCAGGGAGATCGCGCCGACCACGGCGAGGAAGGCCAGCACGCCGAGCGCGGCCCCGGCCGCGGCGAGCCGCCGCGGCGAGCGGGCCACCACCGCGAACCACTGCTCCAGCCGGCGGTACGGGCCGGTGACGCCCGGCGCCGCCCACAGCGCACCCGCTCCGGCGCCCACGGCGAACGCGCACACCCCCAGCGGGTCGGCCTCCACGCCGAACAGCGACAGCGCGATCAGGCCCGCGCCGACCGCCAGCGCGAACGCCGCCGCGTACGGCAGCGTGGCCGCCGTGCGCGCCAGCGCCGACAGCACGCCCCGGGGGCCCGCCGCGGCCCGCCGCCGCAGCGCGGCCACCGCCGCCGGTGACACCGGCGCCCCCGCCAGCGGCAGCATGATCGCCAGGCCGACCGCGAGCACGACCACCATGGCCGACAGCAGCCGCGCCCAACCCCGCACGACCGCCGCCTGCCGCGGCCGCCCGGACGTCGCCGGAGGCACCGAATACGCCGTACGCGGTGCGGGCGCCGGGGCGGGCACCGTCGGCGGCGGCGGGGAGTCCGGCCCCGGGTCGAGCGCGGCGACCGCCTCGGCGAGCCGGGCCGCCGACGGCGGGTCGGCCGACAGCGCCGCCTCCACCAGCGGCCGCAGCGGCTCCGGCAGGACCCCCGCCCCGAGGGCCGCGGCGGCGTCGCCGGTGTCGGCGGGCCCGCCCGTCGCGGCGAAGACGACCGTCCGCGCCCAGGCCCGCACGTCCCCGGCCGCCCCGTCGCCGCCGTGGGGGGCGATGCCGAAGTCGGTGACGACGGGGGCGCCGTCGACCACCAGGACCGTGTCGGGGCCGAAGGCGCCGTGGGCGAGCCCAGCCTCGTGGACGGCCGCCAGCGCCTTGGCCGTGCCGAGGGCGAGGCGGTGCAGATTGGCGCCCTGCAGCGGCCCGTGTTCGGCGACCACGTCGATGAGCGGCCGGCCGGGGACGAAACGGCTGACGACGTACGGCGGGTCGGCGGAGGCGTCGCCGTCCAGCACGTCCACCGCGTAGGGGCTCAGCACCTCGCGCATGCGCTCCAGGTCGCGGCCCAGGCGTTCGCGCGGCGCCGGGACCGCCGCGTCAGGCAGCAGCCGGATCGCCACGTCGCGTCCCCCGGCGTCGGCCGCCCGGTACACCGTCCCGGTGGGACCGCCCAGCCGCGCCAGTAGCCGGTAGGGACCGATCTGCTGCCGTTGCCTGGTCTCCCCGCTCATCGGCTCGCCACCTTACCGACCGTGCACCCCCGACCGCGCTCAGACGAACGGGAGCCCGGTGAACAGGCCGTGGACGTCGCCGCGCAGCTCCTCCAGGGACTGGCTCATCCCGTCCAGCGGGGTCGTGTCGGGCGGCTGCCCCTGGGACAGCACCACCAGCACCACGGCGAACAGGCCCAGGATGAGCACCCCGGCCAACGCGGCGTCCGTGCGGGGCAGCACCGCGCCCCAGATACGCGCCAGCTGCCGCCGCGGCGGCGCGCTCCCCGGCGCCAGGGTGAGCAGCACGATGACGGCCATGGACGAGTAGGCGATGGCGCGCGAGGCCGTCATGTCGGGGTTGGCGAACATCAGCACCGCCAGCAGGATCATGCCCGCGAACAGGGCGAGCGACGCCAGCAGCACCGTGACGAGCACCGCCCCCGGCAGGTGCAGGGGCGTCTTGAACGCCGCGGCCACCGCGTCACCGGACCGCGGGCCCCGCATGGTGCGCTTGTCCTCCATGCCGCGGGCGGCCTTGTCGGCCATGCGCAGCACCAGCACGCCGGCGATGGTGACGCCCAGGGCGAGCAGGGGGGCGATGTTGGCGAAGCCCAGCAGCGCCACCAGGACGATGAAGCTGAGCACCCGGTACCAGCCGTAGGGCTTGCGGCGGGCCTGTTCGTCCGGACGGCGCGCGGGCGGCTCGCTCGGGGGGCGCCGTTCGAGCCCCCGGCCCGCGGCGCCCTGGTTGTAGGGGTCGTAGGGCGCGGGCGGGGGGTACTGCTCCGGAGGCTGGGCGCGGCGCACCTGCCCCTGGGCGGGGTCGCGGTGGTACGGGGCGTACGCCCGCTGGTCGTAGGGCGACTGCTCGTACCGCCTCGTCTCGTAGGGGGCGGATTCGTAGGGGGCGGGCTCGTAGGGGCTCGTCTCGTACGGGCCCGGCGCGGGCGGCGGCGCGGCCGGGGGCAGCAGGCCCACGAAGTCGCTGGGCTGCGCCGGAGCCGGCGCGGGCGCGGGCGCCGGCGCGGGCAGCGGCTCGGAGTGCGCGGGCGGCGGCGTCGGAGTCTGGGACGGGGCGGGCGGGGCCGGCGACGACTCCGGCATGGAGAACACCCGGGAGTGGTCGGACGAGGCGTCGGCCTGCCGGGTCCGGTCCGGCCGCGGGTAGTGGTCGTCCACCCGGGTGGAGTCGGTGATGGTGGCCTCGAAGTGGATGCGCCGGATCAGCTGCACCAGATGGACCGCGGTGGGCCGTTCGGCCGGATTGCGGGCCATCGCCGAGCGCAGCACCGGCAGCAGCGCCTCGGGCACCCCGTCCAGGTCGGCCGAGCCCTGCATGATCTTGTAGAAGATCGCCTCGAAGGTGCCGGAGCCGAACGGCGGCCGCCCGGTGGCGGCGTAGGCGACCGTGCCGGCCCAGGCGTGCACGTCGGACGCGGGCCCGGCGTCCTCCCCCTCGATGATCTCCGGGGCGAGGTAGCCGGGGGTGCCGATGACCATGCCGGTGGCGGTCAGCCGGGTGGCGTCGGCGGCCTGCGCGATACCGAAGTCGATCACGATGGGCTCGTCGTCGACCAGCATCACGTTGCCCGGCTTGAGGTCGCGGTGCACGATCCCGGCGCCGTGGATGGCCGACAGCGCCGAGGCCAGGCCCACCGCCAGCCGCTGCAGGGCCCGCCCCTGGCGCGGCCCCTCCGCCTCGACGGCCTCCTCCAGGGTGCGGCCCGGCACGTACTGGGTGACGATGTACGGCTGCTCGGCGGTCACGTCCGCGTCCAGGATCTCCGCCACGTGCGGGCTGTGCACCCGCCGCATGGAGTCCACCTCGCGCGCCAGCCTCCGCCGGGCGGTGGCGTCCCCCGCCACGGCCGGGCGCAGCACCTTGATGGCCACCTTGCGGCCCTCGGGATCGGCGGCGAGGTACACCACGCCCATGCCGCCTTCCCCCAGCGTCTGGAGTATGCGGTAGTGGCCTATGCGCTCCCCGGACGTGACAACCCCCTTCATCGCTTACGAAACCCTACCTTCGCCCATGGCGTCGGCAGGATCCACCGGACGGTGCCCCCGTCCACGAGACGCCCTCATGCCGCGACGTAGGGGGCGGGCCCGGCCACGCCCACCTCCTCCGTCGCCAGCGCCCCGGCGAACCACCGCGCGGACGGGCGCCGCCCGGGGTCGCGGTCCAGCCCCAGCCGCAGCAGCCCGGCCAGGGGCTCCTGCACCCCCTCCAGATCGGCCCTGCCGCTGACGATGCGCAGGCAGACCGCCTGCAGGGACCCGCGGCCGAACGGCGGCCGCCCCGTCGCGGCGAACGCGACCGTGGCCGCCCAGGCGAACACGTCGGACGCGGGCGTGGCGGGACCGCCCTCGATCAGCTCGGGAGCCAGGTAGGCGGGGGTGCCCACGACCATGCCGGGACGGGTCGTCTGCCACGCGTCCGCGTCGTGGGCGATGCCGAAGTCGATGAGCGTGGGGCGGTCCCCGTGCACCATGACGTTGCCGGGGGTGACGTCGCGGTGCAGCACCCCCGCGTCGTGCACGGCCGCCACGGCCAGCGCCAGCCCCCGGGCCAGGCGCCGCAGGCGGTCGCGGCGGGGCGGCCCGTAGGACTCCACCAGCTCGCTCAACGGGTAGCCGGGGACGTAGGACATCACCACGTAGGGCGGGTCGGCGTCCACCCGGCCGCCCAGCAGCCGCGCCACGTACGGGCTGCGCACCCGCCCCATCGCCGCCATCTCCCGGGCCAGGCGGCGCCGCGCCGCCGGGTCGGCCGCGATCTCCGGCCGCAGCCGCTTGACCACGACCTCGCGGCCGGACGCGTCGATCGCCAGGTGGACCACGGCGGTACCGCCCCGGCCGATCTCGTCCAGCAGCCGGTGCTCACCGAGTCGCGGAGGCGTCCCCATACCCCCTTTGACGCCGGGAACGGGGCGGACGTTCCTGACCGGCCGTTCCCGACCGGCTGCGGACGGCCCCGGCGGTCAGCCGCGCCGGGCCGCCTGCCTGGCCCGACGCTCCTCCCGCCGCTCCTCGAACCGCGTGGCGGCCGCGTCCAGCCCGGCCATGAACTCCGCCAGCTCCTCGCGGGCCCGCTCGCCCTCGGACCCGAAGTCGGTCCGGGCGAAGACGCGCCACTTGCGCAGGCACGGGCCGAGCACGTCGTCGTGGTGCAGCCGCAGGTCGTAGATGCCCGCGTTGGCGATGATGACCGACTTGCGCAGGAACCCCTCGATGCCGTGGCCGGGCATCTGGAACGCCTTGACCACGTCGGTGATGGCGCGCATGGTCGCGTCCGGGGCGATCTCCAGCGCGGCCTCCAGCAGGTTCCGGTAGAAGATCATGTGCAGGTTCTCGTCGGCGGCGACCCGCGCCAGCAGCCGCTCGCACACCGGGTCGCCCGACACCGTGCCGGTGTTGCGGTGCGCCACCCGGGTGGCCAGCTCCTGGAACGACACGTACGCCACCCCGTGCAGGAACTTCGTGCCGTGCGTCGGCTCGTAGCCCAGCTGCATGTGCTTCATCCGGGCCCGCTCCAGCGCCACCGGGTCCACGGCCCGGGTGACGGTGAGGTAGTCGCGGATGACGATGCCGTGCCGGTTCTCCTCGGCCGTCCAGCGGTTCACCCACGTGCCCCACGCGCCGTCGCGTCCGAACACGGTGGCGATGGCGTGGTGGTAGCCGGGCAGGTTGTCCTCGGTCAGCAGGTTGACGATCAGCGACTCGCGCGCCTCGGTGCTCAGCGTGGACTGCTCGGGGCTCCACGGCTCGCCGTCCAGCGGCCCGTCGAAGTCGCGGCCCAGGCTCCACGGGACGTACTGGTGCGGGAACCACTCCTTGGCCATCGACAGGTGACGGTCCAGCTCCTTCGCCACCACCGGCTCCAGATCCACCATCAGGCGCATCTCGGCTTTTTCGTCAAAAGTCATGGGCATCGGTGTTCTTTCACTCAGAGGCGGGACGCGGAGAGCCCGCACAGGACGGCGGCCCGGGTGCCGGAGACCTACGGAACCGTAGGTTCGATGCTGGCGGCCCGTCCGGCCTACCGCTAGTCACGGCGGCCACAACCGGCACCGGCTTTTTCTTGTGGGAGCGAGTGGAACCGCGATGCCCGCGGGAGGCGGACGGAACCGGGCGGCGGCGTCAGCGGGTGCCGGCGGCCTGGCGCCACATCCGGTTGACCGCCGCCCGCAGCAGCGAACGCGGCATCGCCCTCAGTGCGGGCAGCGCCGCCTTGTACTGCGCCCCGGGCACGCACAGCGCGCGCCCCGCCGCCACCGCGTCCAACCCCGCGCGGGCCACGTCCTCGCGGCGCAGCCACAGCAGGCTCGGCTCCCGGGTCTCGTCGGTACGGGTGAACCCGGGGCACAGCGCCGTCACGTGCACCCCCGTCCCGGCCAGCTCGGCGTGCAGGCTCTCGGAGAACGCCGTCACGAACGCCTTGGTCGCCCCGTAGACGGCGCTGCCGGGCGACGGGGTGAACCCCGCCATGGACGAGACGTTCAGCACCCCGCCCCGGCCCCGCTCCACCATCCCCGGCAGCGCGGCGCGGGTGAGCCGCATCAGCGCCAGCACGTTCAGCTCCACCTGGGCCAGCTGCTCCTCCAGCGGCTGCCCGGCGAAGGCCCCGAACGCCCCGTACCCGGCGTTGTTGACCAGCAGCTCCACCGGCTCGGCGCGCAGCCGGTGCTCCACCTCGCCGCGCTGCACCGGGTCGGTGAGGTCGGCCGCCAGCACCTCCACGGCCACCCGGTACCGCTCCACCAGCTCGCGGGCCAGCTCGTCCAGCCGCCCGGCGCGGCGGGCCACGATCACCAGGTCGGTGCCGCGCCCGGCCAGGATCCGGGCGAAGCTCTCACCGATGCCGCTGGACGCGCCCGTGACGAGCGCGGTGCGGTACGCGGTGCGGGGAGAGCCCGGGGGGAAGGGGCTTCGCATGGCGGCCGATGCTATCCGTTGACAACCCCTTTGACCGGCGGCAGTCACGGAGCTTGCGCGGCCGTCTTCACGGGCGGCGGCCCGGCCGTCTCCACGGGCGGGAACATCGCCGCCGGGTCGCCGCCCGCCGCCCACACGCCGATCGCGAACGCCGTCGTCGCCTCCAGCAGCCCGGCCCGGTCCAGGCCGCCCCCGTCGACGGGCTCGCATCCGATGTCGCGCACCAGGCCCCGCACCGCGTCCAGGGCGTCGGCGTCGTCCCCGCACAGGGGAACCCCCAGGGGGCGTCCGCCGAACACCGGCGGCGTCAGGCGCCACACGCTCTCGTGGCAGGTGTTGAACGCCTTCACCACGCGGGCACCGCCCCGGGCGGCGTCGGCGATGCGCTGCGCCGCCGACGGTCCGCCGCCCGTCCGCAGGGTGAAGTCCGGCGGGCCGGTGGGGTTGGTGCAGTCGATGAGCACCTTGCCGTCGAGGGCGTCCGCCACGGCCTCCACCACGTCCGGCGCCGCCTCCCACCAGACGGCGAGCAGCACCGCCTCGCCGAACTCCGCGGCCTCCCCCAGCGTCCCGCCGCGCGCGCCCGCGCCGATCCGCGCCGCCAGCGCCTCGGCCTTGGCCGGCGTCCGCGCCCCGATGAAGACCTCGTGGCCCGCCCGTGCCCACTGCGTGGCCAGCGCGTCCGCCATGTTCCCGGCGCCCAGCGTCCCGATGCGCATCCCGACCTCCCGGCTCGAATACGTTCGGTGGAGACGCTAGGCGGTTCGTTACGCACCTCCGGGTGCGCATCGGAAGGGGCAGACTTTGGACGACGCCATGAGAACGACCGACGACGTCCTGCTCGCCGACTGCCAGGCCCGCCTGGGGTTCGACATGCTGTCGGGCACGTGGACCAGCGTGGTGCTGTACGCGCTGCGCGACGGCCCGGCGCGTCCCGGCGAGCTGCGCGACCGCATCGGCGGCATCAGCCACAAGGTGCTCACCGAGACGCTGCGCCGGCTGGAGCGCAACGGCCTGGTGACCCGCCGCCGCTACGCCGAGGCCCCGCCGCGCGTGGAGTACGAGCTGACCGGGCCGGGCCGCGGCCTGCTGGAGCCGATCGCCGCCCTGGGCCGCTGGAGCGCCCGCCACGCCGACGAGGTCCTCGCCGCCCAGCAGCGGGCCGCCCCGGACGGCGACCGGTGAGGCTCAGCGGCCGGTGAAGGTCGCCTTGCCCGGCCCCCGCTCCATGAAGCTGCGCATGCCGGCGGCCTGGTCCTCGGTGGCGAACAGCGCGGCGAACTGGGTGCGCTCCATCTCCAGGCCGGTCTCCAGATCGACCTCCAGCCCCGCGTCGATCACCTGCTTGGCGGCGCGCAGCGCCAGCGCCGGCCCGCCGACGAACGTCGCGGCCCACTCCCGCGCCGCCGTGTAGACCTCGGCGTCCGGCACGACCCGGTCGACCAGGCCCATGGCCAGCGCCTCGTCGGCGGCCACATGCCGCCCGGAGAAGATCAGGTCCTTGGCCTTGGCGGGGCCGACCAGCCGCGCCAGCCGCTGCGTGCCGCCCGCCCCGGGGATGATGCCGAGCTGGATCTCCGGCTGGCCCACCTTGGCGCCCTCCCCCGCCACCCGGAAGTCGGCCGCCAGCGCCACCTCCAGGCCGCCGCCCAGCGCGTAACCGGTGATCGCGGCGATGACCGGCTTGGGGATCGCCGCCAGGGCCTTGGTGAAGTCCTGCAGCAGCCGCGAGGGCGCCCCCGACATCTGCGCGAACGTCAGCGGCGCCATCTCCTTGATGTCGGCGCCCGCGGCGAACACCCGCTCCCCGCCGTAGATGATCACCGCGGCCACCGCCTCGTCCTGGGTGACCTCGCGCGCCGCCTCGACGAGTTCCCGCTGCATCGCCGCGTTCAGGGCGTTCATCTTCGGCCGGTCCAGCCGGATCGTCCCGATGCCGTCCTCCACCTCGACCCGCACGAACTCGCCCACAACGACCTCCCGTGATCGGACAACGCCCCGAGCCTAACCACGTCCTCGCGGGGGACGGCCCCCTGCACCCCCGTCGGCGGGACGAGCGGTCCCCGCTCCGCTGCGCTCCGTCGCGGCCGCTCGTCCTGCGGCTGTCGGTCCTCGCTGGTAGCTTCGGGACCGCTCGTAACGGCTCTCTCGGGGATCACGCTTCATGCTCGTCGCGCACGCCACCTGGCATGGGGGCGCGCTCTGCCTGTGGGCGGAGCGCACCGGCCCGTACGAGCCGCATCCCGACGTGCACCCGTTCGCCACCCGGGACTTCACCGGCACCTCCTACGAGCCGCTGGTGAAGGGCGCGTTCCGGGTCGAGCTGACGATGACGCTGCCCACGCACGGCGATCATCCGCTGCCGTCCCCGGAGTGCGGCGCCGAGGGCGTCGTCCCCGAGGAGCTGCGGGACTGGCGGGTGCCCGCGCTGGTGCTGGAGCCGTTCCCGGCGATGACGCTGCTGCAGCTCGCCGAGCACAGCGCCGACGTGGTCCCCGGCAGCGACCTGCGGTACCTGTGCCTGCTGGCGGACGAGGCGATGCGGCTGGCCGGGCGGGGGCAGGTGCTGCCCGCGCTGCTGCGCGAGGACGGCGACCTGGTGGCGCGGTGGCGCCCCGTCGTCGACGATCCCGCCCGCTTCGCCGACCTGGCGCGCGCGATGCCCGCCGCCCGCCGCGCCGCCGACGACCTGCGCCTGGCCGCCGAGGTGCTGCGCGAGGCGCTGACCGGCCTGGTCGACACGGCCGTGCGGGGCGTGGTGCCGCATCCGCTGCTGCCGCCGCGCCGCGGCAAGGCGCCCGACCGCGTGCCGCTGGCCGAACGCTGGGTGCAGGCGCTGACCGGCCCCGACCACAGCGTGCCGCGCGAGCCGGGGGACGACGCCGACGACCTGATCGCCGAGCTGGACGCCTGGGCCGCCGCCTCCCGCCGCCCCGCCGGGCCGCTGCGGGTGTGCTTCCGCCTGGTGGAGCCCGGCGCCGCCGCGACGGACGTCCCCGACGCGCCCGACGACCCCCACGAGAAGGCCGTCGAGGAGGCCGGCGACGCCTGGCGCGTGGAGTTCGCCCTGCAGGGCACCGACGACCCCAGCCTGTACGTCCCGGCCGCCACGGTCTGGGCGGGCGAGGCCACGTCGATCGCGGACGCCGAGGAGACGCTGCTCACCGGTCTGGGACGCGCCCTGCGCCTGTTCCCCGACATGTCGGCCGCGCTCGACTCCCCCACGCCCGGCGGGCTGGCCCTCGACACCGCGGGGGCGTTCCGCTTCCTGCGGCAGGCCGCGCCGATGCTGGCCGCCGCCGGTTTCGGCGTGCTGCTGCCGAAGTGGGCGGGCAAGGCCAAGCTCGGCCTGCGCCTCACCACCCGCGCGCAGGACGGGGAGGGCTCGGGCGCGGCGGCCTCGTCCGGGTTCGACCTGCGCAGCCTGGTGGACTTCCGCTGGGACCTGGCCATCGGCGACGAGACCGTCGACGAGGCCGAGCTGGAGGAGCTGGCCCGGCTCAAGACGCCCCTGGTGCGGCTGCGCGGCCAGTGGGTGGAGCTGGACGAGCGGCAGCTGCAGGCCGCCCTGGAATTCCTGCGCCATCCCCGCCGCGGCACGATGACCGCCGCCGAGGCGATGCGCGCGGTCATCCACGCCGGCGACGACGCCCTCCCCCTCCTGGACGTCGACGCCGACGGCGCGTTCGGCGACCTTTTGTCCGGCGAAGCCGACCGCCGCCTCACCCCGGTCGGCACCCCCGACGGCTTCGTGGGACGGCTGCGTCCCTTCCAGGAGCGCGGCCTGGCCTGGTTGACGTTCATGAACGACCTCGGCCTGGGCGCCGTCGTCGCCGACTCGATGGGCTTGGGCAAGACGATCTCGGTGCTGGCTCTGCTGGTGCATGAGCGGGGGGACGGTGCGCCGGGGCCGACGCTGCTGGTGGTGCCGATGTCGCTGGTGGGCAACTGGCAGCGGGAGGCGGCCAAGTTCGCGCCGAAGCTGCGCGTGTACGTGCACCACGGCACGGGGCGGCACCGCGACGACGATCTCGTCCGGGCGGCGGCGCGGGCGGACCTGGTCGTCACCACCTACGGCACGGCGGCCCGGGACGCGGCGATGCTGGCGCGCGTCGACTGGGAGCGGGTGGTGTGCGACGAGGCGCAGGCGCTGAAGAACAGCGGCACCCGGCAGGCCCGCGCCATCCGCGGCATCCCGGCCCGCACGCGGATCGCGCTGACCGGCACGCCGGTGGAGAACCACCTGATGGAGCTGTGGTCGATCCTGGAGTTCGCCAATCCGGGGCTGCTGGGGCCGCGGGCGGCGTTCCGGGAGCGGTTCGCGGTCCCGATCGAGCGGGACGGGGACGAGGCCGCGGCGCTGGCGCTGCGGCGCGCCACCCGGCCGTTCGTGCTGCGCCGCCTGAAGACCGACAAGGCGATCATCTCCGACCTGCCGGAGAAGCAGGAGATCAAGGTCTACTGCAATCTGACCGCCGAGCAGGCGTCGCTGTACCAGGCGACGCTGGACGACATGCTGGCGCGCATCGCCGAGAGCGAGCAGGAGCAGCGGCGGGGCCTGGTGCTGGCGACGATGGCGCGGCTCAAGCAGGTCTGCAACCATCCGGCGCAGCTGCTCGGGGACGGGTCGCGGCTGCCGGGCCGGTCGGGCAAGCTGGAGCGGCTGGAGGAGATCTGCGCGCAGGTCGTCGAGCAGGGCGAGAAGGCGCTGGTGTTCACCCAGTACGCCGAGTTCGGGGCGATGCTGCGGCCGTATCTGGCGGCGCGGCTGGAGCGGCCGGTGCTGTGGCTGCACGGCGGCACGTCCCGGCGGCAGCGCGACGAGCTGGTGCGGCGCTTCCAGGAGGACGCCGATCCGGCGGTGTTCCTGCTGTCGCTGAAGGCGGCGGGCACCGGGCTGACGCTGACGGCCGCCAACCATGTGGTGCACCTCGACCGGTGGTGGAACCCGGCCGTGGAGGACCAGGCCACCGACCGGGCGTTCCGCATCGGCCAGACCAAGAACGTGCAGGTCCGCAAGCTCATCTGCGTCGGCACGCTGGAGGAGCGGATCGACGAGATGATCGACCGCAAGAAGGCGCTGGCCGAGTCGGTGGTGGGCAGCGGGGAGGACTGGCTGACCGAGCTGTCGGTCGCCGAGCTGCGCGAGGTGCTGCGGCTGTCCCCCGAGGCGGTGAGCGGCTGATGAGCGGGTTCTTCGAGTACCGCGACCCGATCCCGGTGGAGGGCGGCATCCGGGCCCGCACCCGCCGCGGCTCGATCGGCGCGCGGTGGTGGTCGCGGCGGTTCGTCGATCTGATCGAGGCGTCCGGCGACACCGGGCGGCTGCAGCGCGGCCGCGCGTACGCCCGCCGGGGCCAGGTGATCGACCTGCGGGTGGCGCCGTACGAGGTGACGGCGCGCGTGCAGGGTTCGGTGGACGAGCCGTACGAGGTGGCCGTCGGCATCGACGCGCTGTCGGAGGCCGAGTGGCGCGCGGTGGAGGCCGAGCTGGCGTCCCGGGCGGTGTTCCGGGCGCGGCTGCTGGCCGGGGAGATGCCTCCGGAGATCGAGGACGTGCTGGCGGAGCTGGGCCTGTCGCTGTTCCCCGAGTCGGCGGCCGACCTGCACCTGATGTGCACCTGCCCGGACTACGGCGCCCCCTGCAAGCACGCGGCCGCGGTGCTGTACCTGCTCGCCGAGGCGTTCGACGACGATCCGTTCCTGGTGCTGCAGTGGAACGGCCGCAGCAGGGAGCAGCTGCTCACGGCGTTGCGGCGGCTTCCCGCCGCCTCCCCCGATCCGGTGGACCCGGGCGGCGCGGACGACGAGCCGCTGTCACCGTCCGGTTTCTGGACGGCCCCGACGGGCCTGGCGCACCTGCGGGAGCGGCCGCCCGCCCCTCCGGTGCCCCCCGGTTTCATCCTGCGCGTCGCCGCTCCGCCGCCGGTGCGCATCCGGCGCCGTGAGCTGACCGACGTGCTCGCCCCCGCGTACGAGGCGCTCGCGGCTGCGGACTTCGACTTCGACGAGCGCCGCGACGACGGCTAGCCGCACGGCCCCGCGCACTCGACGCAGACCAGCACGGGCGCCCCGTCGGGGAGGTCGCCGATCCGCTCGGTGGGGCGGGGCCAGCGCTTGTCGCAGACCGCGCAGGCGTGCCCGGCGCGCTGCGCGAGGGACAGCGGCGCGGGGTCCACGACCGCCGCAGCGGGTTCCTGAGGTACAACCACACCAACATTCACATCAATGTCAACGCATAACGCGACATGTCCGTTACGGCCGGGCCACCGAACGCTGACTCCGGCGGTCACGGCGCGGGCCGCCGCGGCGCCCGGCCGCCCCGCTCAGTCGTAGTGCAGGCCGGTGCAGCCGATTTCGCCGCCGATGGTCGCGCACACCCCGAGCAGTCCGACGATCTCGGCGTAGTCGGAGGTGGTGAACTCGGTGACGCGCGGCCCCGCCTGCTTGACGCCGGGGATCACCGCGCAGGACTGGGCGATGGCCGTGGAGCTCCACTCGATGCCCAGGGTGTACGGGGCGGGGACGGTGCAGCCGCGCCAGCGGGCCGGGTCCGCCAGGGCGCGGCGCGTCCCCTCGTAGATCATCTCCTGGGCGCGGGCGGGCGGCACCAGCTCGGCGGCGTACCGGTCGCTGCCCTTCTTGACCGCGACGGTCGCCACGTCGCCGAGCACCTCGCGGGCCTCGTCGCAGGCGGCCTGGTCCCCGGCGACCAGGCCCACCGGCACGCCCAGGGTGCCGGCGTAGGCGGCCATCAGCCGGATCTCCCCCGCCACCTCGCCGTTGAGGTAGACGTTGTGGATCTCCCGGCCCATCCAGGTGTGGTTGAGCACGCCGCGCGGCGTGCCGGCGCGGGCGTGGTAGCCCACGTACAGCGCCACGTCGAAGGAGGCGTCCAGCCCCTCGGCCATGCGCATCGGCTTGTAGGGGCCGCGCACGAGGGTGCAGCGCCGGTCGATGAGGTCGGCGCGCAGGTTGCGGCCCATGCCGTGCGCGTCGGTGACGACGACGGTGTCGGCGCCGGCGTCGTAGGCGGCGCGGACGGCGGCGTTGGCGTCGGCGGTCATCAGCTCGCAGCCGCGTTCGTAGCCGCGGCCGGGGGCGCGCATCTCCTCGGGATCGGTCAGACCGGAGACGCCCTCCATGTCGACCGAGACGAACACCTTCATGCGTCCATGGTGCCCCGGGGCGCCCCGGCCGGTCACGACGCGGCGGACCGCTCCTCGGCGGGCCGCCGCCCGGGACGTTCTTCGGGACGCTCTTCAGGACGCGCCGCGCGCAGCGGCAGGCGGGCGCGGACGCGGAAGCCGCCGCCGGGCCGGGACCGCGCGGTCAGCTCGCCGCCCAGCGCCCGTGCCCGTTCCCGCATGCCGTCGACGCCGGTGCCGCCGCCGGGCGCCGGTTTCGCGGCGGCGGGTCCGTCGTCCTCGATCTCCACGTGCAGCGCGTCGCCGCCGTAGCGGATCCGCACCCGCGCGGACGCCGCGTCGGAGTGCCGGGTGACGTTGGTCAGGGCCTCCTGGACGATCCGGTAGGCGGCCAGGTCGGTCTCGGGCGGCAGCGGCCGCGGCTCGCCCTCGACGCTGGTGTGCACGGCCAGCCCGGCGGTCCCGGCGCGCCCGGTCAGCTCGTCCAGGCGGGCCAGCCCGGGGGCGGCGGGCCCGGGGGGCGCCTCCCGGCCGGCCTCGTCGACCTGGCGCAGCACCCCCAGGGTGGCCCGCAGTTCGCGCAGCGCGTCCTTGCTGGCCTGCCGGATCGCGCCGAGCGCCGCCTCCGCGCCGTCCGGGTCGCGGGCCAGCCCGTGCAGCGCCGCGTTGGCCTGCACGTTGATCAGCGAGATGTTGTGGCCGAGCGCGTCGTGCAGCTCGCGGGCGATGCGCAGCCGCTCCTCGGTGGCGCGGCGGCGGGCCTCCTCCTCGCGGCCGCGTTCGGCGGCCAGCGCGCGCCGTTCCGCCTCGCGCAGGTAGGCGCGGCGGTTGCGGACCACCCCGCCGACCGCGATGACCGCGACGAACCACCCGGCCAGCAGCCATAGCGTTGCGTCCTGCAGGTGGTTGACGGTGCTGGCGACCTCGCCGTAGGCGACGAAGCCCATGGCGGCGGCGCCGAGCAGCGCGGCGACGGCCACCGACCCCTCGGCGGCGACCGTGTAGAGCGCGACGACGAACGTGATCAGCAGCGGCCCGTCGGGCTCGGTGTAGGGGTAGTACACCGCGCAGGCGATCAGCGTCACCGCGCACACCGTGACGGGCCGCGTGCGCCGCCAGTACAGCGCCGCGCACGCCACGGTCATCAGCGGCCAGCCGAGCCACGGGACGCGGGAGGAGTCCGCCCCGGCGTCCCGGGCCGACGCCGACAGGACGGCGGCGGCCACGACGGCGAACACGGCGGCGGCCAGCGCCGCGTCGGCACGGCATCCCCGCCACCGCCGCCCCCACCGCCCGGCGTACTTCTGCAACTGCTCGGGGAACCGCACAGGGCCATCCTGCCAGCGCCGCGCACCGCTTCATCCCGTTCACCCGACGCCTCCGCGATTGCATTCCTTTGACGAGATGTAGTACACCTACTATCAACAAAAACGAATCTACTACGAGACATACGAACAGTTCGATGGGGAGCCGGTGTCCACCGACAAGGAGAAGGTCTACAACCGGATCGCGATGCTGCGGGCCGAACGCGGCGTGTCACGCCGCGAGCTGGCCGCCGCGCTGGACGTCCACTACCAGACCGTGGGCTACCTGGAACGCGGCGAGTACAGCCCCAGCCTGCACCTGGCGCTGCGCATCGCCGACTACTTCGAGGTGCCGGTCGAGGTGGTGTTCTCGCTGAACCCCTTCCCGCGCCTGGGCGCCACGGAAACGACGAACGACGGGAGCCGATCATGAAGCCGCGCAACCGGCGCGAGGAGCGGATGCTGGCGGTGCTGGAGCGCGAGACGCCGCGCTACCAGGCCCGCTACCGGACCAGGCAGGCACGGCGGAGGCTGGTGGCCGCGGCCGCGGGCTGCCTGGGGCTGCTGTGGGCGGCGGCGGTCGTCTGCTGGTTCCTGGCGCCCAGCACCGCCGCGATGATCACCACCTTCGTGCTGTGCGGGCTGGCACTGGCGGCGGGTGCACAGCTGTGGGGGATGCTGCACATCGTCACCCGGGGCACCGTCAGCCTGCCCGAGCACCTGCTCGACGAAAGGCAGGTCCGCGAGCGGCTGAGCGCCCACCCGGTCGCCCACCGGCTGACCCTGGCGCTGCTGTTCGTGGTGTTCTTCGCCGTGAGCCTGGCGCTGCGGCAGGAGCGGCCGGAGGTGCCCGGCGCGGCGGCCGTCGTGCTGCTGTTCGCGCTGATGGCCACCGTGTGGTCGCTGCCGATGCTGGTCACCGCCTGGCGCATGGCCGACCCGCCGCCCGAGGAGGAGGCGGTCTGAACCCCGCCGGGAGCCGTCAGAGCGAGGCGGTGACGCGCCGGGCCGCGGCCACCGCGTCGCTCTCGACGGCCGCGGCGCTCTTGGCGGCCGAGCCGTACCGCACGGTGATGCGCAGGGCGCCGCGGCGCACCAGGACCGTGGTCTCGGGCAGCATGCCGCGGTCCGTCACCATGCACGCCTCGTCCCCGAGCCCCGGCGGGCGCCCCACCGCGCCGACGCCGTTCAGCGACCCGCAGCCGCGCAGGTGGTCCTCCCGGGCCATGCCCTTCGTCCACGCCTTGTCGATCCTGATGTCCAGGTGGGCGTGGCGCGGCGCCCCGACGCGCATCTCGCACTCGGCGCCCGTGCGACCGGTGCGGTTCCACACCTCGCCGCCGGGGACGAGCGCAGTGAGCGAGGCGTCCCGGCAGGGGACGCGCAGCATGCGGGGCTCGCCCAGCGGCAGCACCCCGGTGATCTGCCCGATCAGCACCGTCAGGGTGCCGACGACGCAGCCGCCGAACAGCGCGTAGACGGCCTGTCCGATCGGGTTGGCGGCAAGGCTCCGCAGGGACGCTCCGCTCACCGGCCCGCCTCCAGCACCCCGGCCGCCAGCCGCCCCACCGCCTCGCGGTTCGCGGCGGCCCGCCCGACCGCCAGTATCTTCACCACCAGGTCGCCGCGCTGCGCCATCACCCGGTAAGCCGGGGAGTAGTCGTCGTAGTAGGTGCCCGCGCACGCCGCCGCCCGCTGGCCGATCCCGGTGATGGACTGCAGCCGGCAGATGGAGTCGCTGTCGCCGGACAGCTCCGAGGTGAACTCCCCGGCCGCCTGGTCCTCGCCCCAACGCACCACGATCTTCTCGCCCTTCCCGCGGTCGACGTCCTCCTTGCGGTCGCCGTAGCGCGTCAGCCGCAGCGTCAGGAGAGGCTGGTTGGGGTCGCCCTCCTTCCTCGACGCCAGGCCGCACTCCCTGCTCAGCGACCAGTCCTCGCCCGGCTCGCCGGCCCCGGACGTCGACACCACGATCGCGTCGGGCAGCACCTCCTGCAGCGTCTCTGCGGACACCAGGTTGCAGGGGGCGCGCACGCCGCGGACGGGGTCGTCTGACTCGGTGGAATCGCCGTTCATCTGCCAGGCGACCCCGCCGCCGAAGGCCATGCCGACCAGGGCGGCGGCCGCCACCGCGGCGGCCTGGGCATACCAGTCCATGAACGGGTGATTATGGACTGGACCCGCCGCGTTTGTCAGTGCGGAGTGCCGTCGGCGCTGCCGTGCGGCGCGGGCGGCAGGGCGATCAGGCCCGTCTCGGCGCGGTGCGCCAGCAGGCGGTGCCGGGGAACGACGCGCACGCCGTAGCCGAACACGCCGCTGCGCCGCAGCGGCACCTCCCCGGCGTAGCGCAGCCGGTCGTTCTCGATCGACCCGACCGGGCTGAGCTGCAGATACTCCGGGTCGATCAGCGCGTCGGACTCGTCGACCCGGCCGTGGGCGACCTCGACCGCCACGTCCGACGGGTCCAGCCCGGCCAGGTGCACCACGACCCGCACGGGCAGCCGGCCGCCCAGGCGCGGGCCGTCCTCCCCGCCGTCCTCCCCGCCGGACTCCACGTGCTCGACGGCCACACCCGGCCACGCCTTGGCGACCCGCTGCTTCCAGGCCGCCAGCTCGCGGGCGCCGGCGTACCCGTCGGCGCTCATCGCCCGCGACGCGGCCGCCGCCGGGGTGTACAGGTCGGTGACGTAGTCGCGCACCATGCGGGAGGCCGGCACCTTGGGGCCGAGCGCGGCGATGGTGTGCTTGACCATCTCCAGCCAGCGGCGCGGCAGGCCCGCGGAGTCGCGGTCGTAGAACAGCACCGCGACCTGCTCCTCGATCAGCTCGTACAGCGCGGCCGCCTCCAGGTCGTCGCGGCGGTCGGGGTCGGCCAGGCCGTCGGCGGAGGGGATCGCCCAGCCGTTGCGGCCGTCGTACCACTCGTCCCACCAGCCGTCGCGGACGGACAGGTTGAGGGCGCCGTTCAGCGCCGCCTTCATGCCGGAGGTGCCGCACGCCTCCAGCGGCCGCAGCGGGTTGTTCATCCACACGTCGCAGCCCTGCACCAGGAACCGGGCGAGCGCCATGTCGTAGTCGGGCAGGAACACGATGCGGTGCCGCACGTCCTCCCGGTCGGCGAAGCGCACGATCTCCTGGATGAGCCGCTTGCCGCCCTCGTCGGCGGGGTGCGCCTTGCCCGCGATGACGATCTGCACGGGCCGCTCGGGGTGCAGCAGGATCGCGCGCAGGCGGTCGGGGTCGCGCAGCATCAGCGTGAGCCGCTTGTAGGACGGGACGCGGCGGGCGAACCCGATCGTCAGCACGTCCGGGTCGAGCGCGGCGGCGGTCCACGCCACTTCGGCCTCGCTGGCGCCGCGCTGCAGCCACGACTCGCGCAGCCTGCGGCGGGCCTCGACGACGAGCCGTTCACGCAGGTCGCGGCGCACCCGCCACAGGTCGGTGTCGGGCAGGTCGTGCGCCCGCCGCCAGCCCTGCCCGGACTCCACCGCCGACGGCGCCTCGCGCGCGACCAGATCCAGGACCTCGCGGGCCACCCAGGTGCGCGTGTGCACGCCGTTGGTGATCGACCCGATCGGCACGTCGGCGGTGTCGAAGCCGCCCCACAGGCCGCCGAACATCTCGCGGCTGACCCGGCCGTGCAGCTCGCTGACGCCGTTGACGCGCTGGGCCAGCCGCATGCCCATGACCGCCATGTTGAACACGGCGGGGTCGCCGCCGGGGTAGGTCTCGGCGCCCAGGTCCAGCACGCGCTCCAGCGGGACGTCGCGGCTCTCGGCCGCGCCGCCGAAGTGGCGTTCGATCAGCTCGCGCGGGAACCGGTCGATGCCCGCGGGGACCGGGGTGTGGGTGGTGAACACCGTCCCGGCGCGCACCGCCTCCAGGGCCTCGTCGAACGACAGGCCCTCCTGCGACACCAGCTCGCGGATGCGCTCCAGGCCGAGGAACCCGGCGTGCCCCTCGTTGGTGTGGAACACCTCGGGGGCGGGGTGGCCGGTGATGCGGCAGTACGCGCGGATGGCGCGGACACCGCCGATGCCCAGCAGCATCTCCTGCAGCAGCCGGTGGTCGCCGCCGCCGCCGTACAGGCGGTCGGTGATGCCGCGGCCGGCCTGGTCGTTGCCCTCGACGTCGGAGTCGAGCAGCAGCTGCGGCACCCGGCCCACGCGCGCCAGCCAGACCTGCGCGTGCAGGCGGCGCCCCTGCGGCAGGCCGATCGCGACCCGCACCGGGGTGCCGCCGGCGTCGCGCAGCAGGGTCAGCGGCAGTCCGTCGGGGTCGATCGACGGGTAGCGCTCCAGCTGGCCGCCGTCGCGCGACAGCGACTGGGCGAAGTAGCCGTGCCGGTACAGCAGCCCGACGGCGATGATCGGCACGCCGAGGTCGCTGGCGGCCTTGAGGTGGTCGCCCGCCAGGATGCCGAGGCCGCCGGAGTACTGCGGCAGCGCGGCGGTGATCCCGTACTCGGGCGAGAAGTAGGCGATCGCCTCGGCGGGCCGGCCGCGGCCGGGCCGCCGGGCCGGCGCGGACTCGGTCAGGGACTGGTACCAGCGCGGGGCGGTCAGGTACTCGCGCAGGTCCTCGGCGGTGTCCTCCAGGCGCCGCAGGAAGCGCCGGTCGGCGGCCAGCTGCTCCAGCCGGTCCGGGGACACCTCGCCCAGCAGGCGGACCGGGTCGCGTCCGACCGCCTCCCACCGCGCCGGATCCACCGAACGGAACAGGTCCCTGGTCTCGTGGTGCCACGACCAGCGCAGGTTGAGGATCAGCTCTTCCAGCGGCCGCAGCGGCTCCGGCAGGACGGTGCGGACGGTGAATCGTCGAATTGCCCTCACGAAACGCCACGTTAGGCGCCGCGCACGGCTTCTGGCGAGCCCGCTGCGGGATCATCGCCGTGCGGTTTCGGGGCCGCCCGGGGGTGCCCGCGGGGGCGGCGGCGGGGCATCGAAACCCGTGCGTGACGGCGCTCCCGCGGCCGCCGCCCTCCGGCGCGCGCCGTCCGGCTCTTGCGCAGATCAAGACACCTTTAGCGAAAAGGTTGCTTCTGCGTTGCCCGGACGTTTCCGGGGCGACGGGCGCGGCCCCGGCCGCGGCTCCGCCCGGCGATCACGGTCGTCCCGCACTCAATTCCGCATCATTTCCCGAAAAACGCAAGAAGTTTCCTGAAAACTGGGGCGGATGCCGGGCATGGACGTTTTGGAAATGGCGAGCGGGTAGGGGTGGCGCATGCGACGTCCCGCAGATCCAGTCCCCGGACGGGCACGGGCCGGGCCGTCCGCCGACCGGGAGGCGCCGCGCATCGGCCGCGTCCCGATCCTGGACGTCGAACCGCTGGTGGCCTGCGGCCGGTGGCCCGCCAAGGCGGTGGTGGGCGAGTCGTTCCAGGTGAGCGCGACCGTCTTCCGCGAGGGGCACGAGATGCTCGGCGCCGAGGCGGTGCTGCGCGATCCGCACGGCCGGGTGCAGCCGCCGGTGCGCATGGCCGAACTGGCCCCCGGCACCGACCGGCTGTGCGCCGAGGTCGCCCCCACCGAGCCGGGGCACTGGCACTTCCGCATCGAGGCGTGGGGCGACCCCGTCGCGCACTGGCGGCACGACGCGGAGATCAAGGTGCCGCGCGGCCAGGACGTGGAGCTGATGCTCACCGAGGGGTCGCTGCTGTTCGGACGGGCCGCCGACGGTCTGCCGGGCAAGGACCGCCCCACGTACCTGCGGCTGGCCCGGCTGCTGGCCGACCGCACCGTCCCGCCGACGCGGCGGCTCGAGGCGGTGGCGGGCCCCGACGTGCTGGACCTGATCGGCCGCTACCCGCTGCGCGACCTGCTCACCACCACCGAGTGGTTCCCGCTGGTGGTGCACCGCGAGCGGGCGCTCACCGGGGCGTGGTACGAGTTCTTCCCCCGGTCGGAGGGCGCGTCCTTCGACCCGATGGGGCGGCGCGGGCCGATGTCGGGAACGTTCCGCACCGCCATGAAGCGGCTGCCCGCCATCGCCGAGATGGGATTCGACGTGGTGTACCTGCCGCCCGTCCACCCGATCGGCACGACCTTCCGCAAGGGGCCCAACAACACCCTGGAGGCCGGGCCGTACGACCCGGGCTCGCCGTGGGCGATCGGCTCCCCCGACGGCGGGCACGACGCGATCCACCCCGACCTCGGCACGATCGAGGACTTCGACGCGTTCGTGCGGTACGCCGGCGACCTGGGCCTGGAGGTGGCGCTGGACCTGGCGCTGCAGTGCTCGCCCGACCATCCGTGGGTGCGCGAGCATCCCGAGTGGTTCACCACCCGCGCCGACGGCACGATCGCCTACGCCGAGAACCCGCCGAAGAAGTACCAGGACATCTATCCGCTCAACTTCGACGACGACCCGGAGGGCATCTACCGGGAGGTGCTGCGGGTCGTGCGGCACTGGATGGACCACGGCGTGCGGATCTTCCGGGTGGACAACCCGCACACCAAGCCGGCGCCGTTCTGGGAGCGGCTGCTGGCCGAGATCGACCGCACCGACCCCGACGTGCTGTTCCTGGCCGAGGCGTTCACCCGCCCGGCCATGATGCACACCCTGGCCAAGATCGGGTTCCACCAGTCGTACACCTACTTCACCTGGAAGAACTCCGAATGGGAGCTGGAGGAGTACTTCCGGGAGCTGAGCGGGGACGCGGCGGCGTACATGCGGCCGAACGTGTTCGTCAACACCCCCGACATCCTCAACGAGTACCTGGTGCACGGCGGGCGGCCCG
This sequence comes from Actinomadura keratinilytica, assembly GCF_039539665.1. NCBI lineage: Bacteria > Bacillati > Actinomycetota > Actinomycetes > Streptosporangiales > Thermomonosporaceae > Actinomadura > Actinomadura keratinilytica. The sequence goes on along the minus strand of NZ_BAABDO010000002.1, from coordinate 128,066 downwards.
CGTTCGAGATCCGGGCGGTGCTGGCGGCGCTGCTGTCGCCGACCTGGGGGATGTACTCCGGCTACGAGCTGATCGAGAACGTGCCGGTGCGGCCCGGCAGCGAGGAGTACCGCGACTCGGAGAAGTACCAGTACCGGCCGCGCGACTGGGAGGCGGCCGAGCGCGAGGGCCGCAGCATCGCCCCGTTGATCACCCGGCTGAACGCGTTCCGGCGCGCCCATCCGGCGTTGCACCGGCTGCGCAACCTGCGCTTCCACCATGTGGACCAGCCTGAGCTGATGTGCTTCTCCAAGCGGGTGACCGCGGCGGTGCCGTCGGCGCAGGTGCACCCCGAGGGCGGGGAGTCGCTGGTGGCGCTCGACGACACCGTGCTGGCCGTCGTGAACCTGAACCCGCACATGGTGCGCGAGGCGACCGTCTACCTCGACATGGCCGCACTGGGCCTGGGCCCCGACGCGGAGTTCGTGGTCGATGACGAACTGTCGGGCGAGTCCTACACCTGGCGGCAGGTCAACTACGTGCGCCTCGACCCCCGCATCCAGCCGGCCCACATCTTCACTCTCCGGAGAGACGACAGTTGAGCGACCGCGACACACCTGCAGCTCCCAGAGAAGGGCACCGCCACACCGCGCGCACTCCTCACCCTCCCGCCGCGCCCCCTCCCGACACCGCCCAAGCCAACAGCCCACCCACCAGCACCGCCCCCACCGACACCACGCCCACCGCAGCAGCGTCCACGGACATGGCGTCCGGTGCCGCCGAGTCGGCTGATGCCGCACGTGGCGGGGCCGCCGGGCGGGACGCCGCCGCGGGCGCCGTGCCCAGTGGAGCACCGCGCGACCTGCCGTCGGAGGCCCTGCCGACGCCGCTGGAGCCGGTGCCCGACGCGTTCGACCCGGAGGTGGCGCGCGACCCGCACTGGTACAAGACGGCGGTGTTCTACGAGGTGCTGGTGCGCGGTTTCAACGACTCCAACAACGACGGCACCGGCGACCTGCGCGGGCTGATCGACAAGCTGGACTACCTGCAGTGGCTGGGCATCGACTGCCTGTGGCTGCTGCCGATCTACCAGTCGCCGCTGCGCGACGGCGGCTACGACATCAGCGAGTACACCCTGATCCTGCCCGAGTTCGGCGAGCTGGGGGACTTCGTGGAGCTGGTCCAGCAGGCCCACGCCCGCGGCATCCGCGTCATCGCCGACCTGGTGATGAACCACACCAGCGACCAGCACCCGTGGTTCCAGTCGTCCCGCACCGACCCCGGCGGTCCCTACGGCGACTTCTACGTCTGGTCGGACACCGATGACAGGTACCCCGACGCCCGCATCATCTTCGTCGACACCGAGGCGTCCAACTGGACCTATGACACCGTCCGCGGGCAGTACTACTGGCACCGCTTCTTCTCCCACCAGCCCGACCTCAACTACGACAACCCGGCCGTCCAGGAGGCGATGCTGGAGGTGCTGCGGTTCTGGCTCGACCTGGGCATCGACGGCTTCCGCCTGGACGCGGTGCCGTACCTGTACGAGCGCGAGGGCACCAACTGCGAGAACCTCCCCGAGACCCACGCCTACCTCAAACGCGTCCGCGCCGAGGTGGACCGCCTGTACCCCGACCGCGTCCTGCTCGCCGAGGCCAACCAGTGGCCCGCCGACGTCGTGGAGTACTTCGGCGACCCGGCCGCCGGCGGCGACGAGTGCCACATGGCGTTCCACTTCCCGGTCATGCCGCGCATCTTCATGGCGGTCCGCCGCGAGCAGCGCTACCCCGTCTCCGAGATCATGGCGCAGACCCCGAAGATCCCCGAGAACTGCCAGTGGGGGATCTTCCTGCGCAACCACGACGAGCTGACCCTGGAGATGGTCACCGACGAAGAACGCGACTACATGTACACCGAGTACGCCAAAGACCCCCGCATGAAGGCCAACATCGGCATCCGCCGCCGCCTGGCGCCGCTGCTCGACAACGACCGCAACCAGCTGGAGCTGTTCACCGCGCTGCTGCTGTCGCTGCCGGGCTCCCCCGTCCTCTACTACGGCGACGAGATCGGCATGGGCGACAACATCTGGCTCGGTGACCGCGACGCCGTCCGCACCCCCATGCAGTGGACACCCGACCGCAACGCCGGGTTCTCCCGCTGCGACCCGGCCCGCCTGTACCTGCCGGTCATCATGGACCCGATCTACGGGTACCAGGCGGTCAACGTCGAGGCGCAGCAGAACAACCCCGGGTCGCTGCTGCACTGGACGCGGAAGATGATCGAGATCCGGCAGCGGCATCCGGTGTTCGGCATCGGTTCCTATGTGGAGCTGTCGGCGTCGAACCCCAGTGTGCTGGCGTTCGTCCGGGAGATCGGCGAAGGGGTGTCCGCGCACTGGGCGGCCAGGCCCGACGAGCACGGCGTGCGGCGCGCGGGCGTCGACCGGGTGCTGTGCGTCAACAACCTGTCGCGCTTCCCCCAGCCCGTCGAGCTGGACCTGCGCCGCTTCCGCGGCGCCACGCCCATCGAGTGCATGGGCGGCGTGCGGTTCCCGGCCATCGGCGAGCTGCCGTACCTGCTGACCCTCCCCGGGCACGGCTTCTACTGGTTCCTGCTGCCGGAGCCCGAGCCCGCCGAGGCGGAGGTGATGTGACGATGCGACCGCCCGACGACGTGCTGGCCGACCTGCTGGCGGACTGGCTGCCGCGGCAGCGCTGGTTCGCCGGCAAGGACCGCGCCATCGGCGAGGTCTCCATCGGCACCGCCACCGAGCTGCATCCGGGGCCGGCGGCGCGGGCCCCGGACGGCCCCGAGCTGCACCACGTGATCGCCGCGGTGCGGCAGGACGGCGGCTGGGACCATTACCAGCTGCTGCTCGGCGTCCGGCACGAGATGCCCGAGCGGCTGCGGTTCGGGGAGATCGGCGGCTTCACCGTCGGGCCCTCGGACGACGGCGCCGGGCATGCGCACGGGGGCGCGGAGCATTCGGTGGCCGCGCACGTCTACGACGCCGTGTACGACGCGGAGCTGACCCGGGTGCTGCTGGAGGGCATGGCCGCCGAGGCGGTCGTGGGGCCGCTGCGGTTCCGCCGCGCTCCCGGCATCGAGATCGAGACGGGGCTGGACAGCGTGCCCGGCTCGGCCGAGCAGAGCAACTCCTCGCTGATCTTCGGTGACGTCTACATCTGCAAGCTGTTCCGGCGGTTGTCGCCGGGGGCCAATCCCGACCTGGAGGTCAACCTGGGGCTGTCGCGGGTGGGCTGCGCGCACGTGCCCAGGGTGTGCGGCTGGATCGACCTCGACCCGTCCGCCGCGTCCGCGGTGGCCTCGGGGCCGGCCGAGCCGGAGCCGACGGCGCCGGCCGAGCCGACCACGCTGGCGATGATGTCGCAGTACCTGCCCAGCGGCACCGACGGCTGGGACCTGGCGATCACCAGCGTGCGCGACTGGTTCGCCTACGCGCCCACGGTCTGCGACCCGCGGGCGCCCACCTCCGCGGACGCGGGCGCCGCCGGGGGCGATTTCGCCGCCGAGGCCGAGCGGCTGGGCGCCGCCACCGCGACCGTGCACCGCGACCTGGCCGCCGCGTTCGGTGTCACCCGGATGCCCGCCGGCTACGCGCGGGAGATGGCCGCGGACATGCACCGGCAGCTGAACGAGGTGTGCCGGTCCGTGCCCGCGCTGGCCGAGCACGAGACCGCGATCCGGGAGGCGTTCGACGAGCTGGCGCGGCTGCGCACGCCGCCGGTGTTCCAGCGCGTCCACGGCGACTACCACCTCGGCCAGGTGATGCGCACCGACACCGGCTGGATCGTGCTGGACTTCGAGGGCGAGCCGGCGCGCACGCCCGGCGAGCGGCGCGCCGTCGCCCACCCGCTGCGCGACGTGGCGGGGATGCTGCGGTCCTTCGAGTACGCGGCGCGGTTCCTGATCGCCGACCAGAGCCTGCCGACCGACGCCGCGCTCAGCCTGGAGACGCGGGCGCACGCATGGGCGGAGCGCAACCGGGGCGCCTTCTGCCGCGGTTACGCCGACGCGGGCGGCCTCGACCCGGCCGAGCACGCGGTGCTGGTGCGGGCGTTCGAGTTCGACAAGGCGGTGTACGAGATCCGGTACGAGGCGCGCAACCGCCCGTCGTGGCTGCCGGTGCCGCTGCGCGCGCTGGCGCACCTGGCCGGGTGAGGGCGTCTCACAGGTCGATGGCGTAGTCGAGGACGACCCGGTCGGCCGGGATGACGATGTCGCGGCACACCTCCATGATCTGCGGCCCCGACAGCATCCGCCGGGTGATCGCCACCACCGGCACCCCGGCGGCCATGTGCAGCGTCTCGCTCTCCTCCGGCGTGGGCATGCGGGCGCGCACCGCCTCCTCCACCCGCGTCGGCGGGTGCCCGAGGTAGCTGAGCTGGGCCAGGGTGCCGCCGGGCCAGGGCTCACGGTCGGGGTCGGCGACGGGGGTGCCGCCCACCAGGTCCCACGGCAGGTAGTTCACCGAGATCTGCTGCGGCTCCTCGCGGGCGTAGAACACGAACCGGCGGCGCAGCAGCTCGGTGCCGACGGGCAGCTCGAACAGCCCGGCCAGGTCGGCGTCGGCGTGGGTGCGGGCGAAGACCCGGTCGAGGCGGTACTCGTCCCAGCCGATGCGCTGGTCGTGGGTGAAGGTCGTCCTGGGCGGCGGGGGCGCGCCGGAGGACGCCTCGCCCGCCGCGACGGCCCGGGGCCGGGTGATCGCGCGGTAGCGGTCCATGGCGACGCGGCGCACCGGGGGCCGGGCCCGCACGACGGTGCCGCCGCCCCGCCGGGTCTCGACCAGCCCCTCGCCGCGCAGCACCGCGATCGCCTGGCGGACCACGATCTCCGAGACGCCGTGCGCCGCGCGCAGCCGCGCCATCGTCGGCAGCCTGGCGCCCGGCGGGTAGTCGCCGTCCCGGATCCGTTCGCGCAGGGTGTCGGCTATCCGGAGGTAGGCCGGACGGTCCGGCACCGGCAATCACCTCTTCTCATCCGAGCCCGCCGCAGCGGCCAAGCCCGCACCCGAGCGGCGGCGCGCCGGTGTCCCGGCCGGTCCGCGGTCCCGGCCGTCCGCCTGCCCCCCGCTATCCGCGGGGAGACGGTCCGCTTACGCACAGCTTGACACCTCTTCGACGGAGTAAGACTTTTGTATACAGAACAGCCTCCTCGGGGAAGGGACGACCTTGATGGGCGACTTCGATGACCTGAAAGCGGCCATCGAGGCGGAGTTCCCCGGGTGGTTGGTGTGGCGCAGCGACGCGGGACGCTGGTACGCCACGCGCAGCGGCGATCTCACCGACGCCCAGCTGCAGGCGGGGTACGCGATGACGGTGGCCGCCGACGACGCGGCCGGGCTGCGCGAGCTGCTGCGCGACCAGGCGCGCCGGGACGCCTCGGAGTCCTGAGCGGAACCCGCGGCGGCGACAGGTAATTCTGTCGCCGCGGTTATGGAGGCAAGGAGGACTCGGCCCGGGGCGGCGATGCGCCCGCCGCGGGCCGGACGGACGTGACCGCACGGTCGGCGCAGGCACATCGGCGCGACCCCCAACGAGAATCCTGTGCCACCGTGCGGTCACACGCCCCGCCTCCCCGGAGGCCGGCGCGCCCGCGCCGACCCCGGCGATCACCGGCAGGCGGAACCCGCGGGTGAAAGAGGCCGCCCCGGGGGCAGTGCTAGGGGGAGACGACGGATCCCGGCACGGAGGAGGCCATGAGGCCATGGCAGGGGTGACGCGTGCGGAGATCGACGGGCTCGTCGGCGGCGGCCACCACGATCCGCACGGTGTCCTCGGCGCGCATCCCGGGCCCGCCGGCGTGACCGTCCGGGCGCTGCGCCCCCTGGCCGAACGCGTGGAGGTCGTCCTGCCCGGCGGCGGCCGGTACGCGATGCACCACTTCCACGAGGGCGTCTTCACCGCCACGCTGCCGCCGGAGGCGGCGCGGGAGGTCCCCGACTACCGGCTGGCCGTCGCCTACGCCGACGGCATCGAGCTGATCCAGGACGACCCGTACCGGCATCCGCCCACACTCGGCGAGCTCGACCTGCACCTGATCGGCGAGGGCCGCCACGAGGAGCTGTGGCGGGCGCTGGGCGCGCGCACCCGCGGCTACCCGTCGGCGTTCGGCCCGGCGGCCGGGACGGTGTTCGCGGTGTGGGCGCCCAACGCCCGGGGCGTGCGCGTCGTCGGCGACTTCAACCACTGGGACGGACGCGCGCACCCCATGCGCTCACTGGGGGCGTCCGGGGTGTGGGAGCTGTTCGTCCCGGGGGTGGGCGACGGCACCGTCTACAAGTACGAGATCCTCGGCCCCGACGGGCGGTGGCGCACCAAGGCCGACCCCATGGCGCGCGCCACCGAACACCCTCCGGCGACGGGGTCGCGCGTGTTCACCTCCGCCTACGAGTGGGCCGACGGCGAGTGGATGGGGCGCCGCAAGGACCGGTCCTGGGTGAACGAGCCGATGAGCGTGTACGAGGTGCACCTGGGGTCGTGGCGGCCCGGCCTGGGCTACAGCGAGCTGGCCGAGGAGCTCACGGCATATGTGACGGACATGGGCTTCACCCACGTGGAGTTCCTGCCGGTCGCCGAACACCCCTACGGCCCGTCCTGGGGGTACCAGGTCACGTCCTACTACGCCCCGAGCGCGCGCTTCGGCGACCCCGACGAGTTCCGCTTCCTGGTGGACAGCCTGCACCGGGCCGGCATCGGCGTCATCCTCGACTGGGTGCCCGCCCACTTCCCCCGGGACGAGTGGGCGCTGGCGCGTTTCGACGGCACGGCCCTGTACGAGCACGCGGACCCCCGGCGCGGGGAGCACCCCGACTGGGGCACCCTGGTGTTCGACTACGGCCGCGCCGAGGTGCGCAACTTCCTGGTGGCCAACGCCTGCTACTGGCTGGAGGAGTTCCACGTCGACGGGCTGCGCGTGGACGCGGTGGCGTCCATGCTGTACCTGGACTACTCGCGGGGCGCGGGCGAGTGGACGCCCAACGTCTACGGCGGCCGGGAGAACCTTGAGGCCATCTCCTTCCTGCAGGAGGTGAACGCCACCGTCTACAAGCGCAACCCCGGCGTCGTGACGATCGCCGAGGAGTCCACCGCCTGGCCCGGTGTCACCCGCCCCACCCACCAGGGCGGACTCGGGTTCGGGTTCAAGTGGAACATGGGCTGGATGCACGACACGCTGGAGTACGTCCAGCGCGACCCGGTGTTCCGGCGGCACCACCACAGCGAGATCACCTTCTCGCTGGTGTACGCGTTCTCGGAGAACTACGTGCTGCCGCTGTCGCACGACGAGGTGGTGCACGGCAAGGGCTCGCTGCTGGGCAAGATGCCCGGCGACGACTGGCAGAGGTTCGCCGGGCTGCGCGTGCTGCTGGCCTACATGTGGACGCACCCGGGCAAGCAGCTGCTGTTCATGGGCGGCGAGTTCGGGCAGGGCGCCGAGTGGGCCGAGTCGCGGGCGCTGGACTGGTGGCTGCTGGACAACGCCGCCGAGGGCGCCGAGCACCTGGGCGTGCAGCGGCTCGTCCGCGACCTCAACCGCGCCTACCGCGACCTGCCCGCGCTGTGGACGCTGGACAACGACCCCGGCGGGTTCCGCTGGATCAACGCCGACGACGCCGCCGGGAACTGCCTGTCGTACCTGCGCTGCGCGGTGCCGCCCGACGAGGAGGCGGCCCCCGGGCAGGCTCCCGCTTGCCAGGCCGCGCCGCCCGTCGTCGCCTGCGTGGTGAACTTCGCCGGCATCCCGCACGAGAACTACCGGCTGGGCCTGCCGATCGCGGGCGGCTGGCGCGAGGTCGTCAACACCGACGCCTATGAGTACGGCGGCAGCGGCGTGGGCAACATGGGCCGCGTCGAAGCCTCCGACGACCCCTGGCACGGCTGGCCCGCGTCCGCCGCCCTGCGCGTCCCGCCCCTGGCCGCCCTCCTGCTCGTCCCCGACTGAAATACCGGGTGCACCGCCCTGCGATCTTCGTTTCACCGGCTAACGTGACCTTTATGAAGAAGCTCGTGCACGTCCCCTACACCGTGGAGCAGGACGAGGACGGCGGCTGGGCCGCGCATGCTCTGCTGATGCCGGCGTGGGCGCGCACGGCGAAGGCGACACCCCCGACGAGGCGGTAGCCGATCTCCACGAGGCCCTCATCGGCCTCATCGAGGAGTTCGGCGTTCCCAACGAGCCGACCCTCACCTTGGACGTCGCCTGATGCCGGACATTCCCGCCTTGCACGGCGACCAAGTCGTCCGTGCATTGGAGAAGGCCGGCTGCAAGGCCGTACGGAAATTCGGAAAGACGCGGGACCACCGTTCCTGTACATCCAGGCCGTGACATCAAGAAAGCCACGGTTCGTGGGATTTTGGCGACGTGGGGATGACGGTCGAGGAATTCCTCGGCCTCCTCTAGCCCGACCGGTCGTGCCGGGGGAGGCGGGACAACAGCCAGCGGGGGCCGGTGACGGAGGCGCCGGCGGCGGTGCAGCGGGCGCGCAGCTCGCGGTCGGCGGTGACGACGAGGTACGTGGCGTCGGGTTCGGCGGCGGTGACCAGTTCGACGATGCGGTCGTCGCCGCTGCCGGGCGCGGCCACGACGCTCACCCCGTCGCAGGGCTGCTCGGCGACACCGCGGGCGGCGCCCTCCACCACCAGCACCACCTCGGGGAAGACCCGCTCGTAGGGCAGCACCCCGTCGGGCAGCCCGGTGATCCCGTCGCGCAGCACCGCAAGGTCGTCGCGCAGCCGGGTGTTGGCGCCCGCGCGGTCCCGCCACCAGCCGTCGGCGCGCGCGCCGACCACGTTCGCCGCGTCCACCACCAGCACCAGCCGGGTGAGCATCGTGCTCAGCAGCGGCCAGGTGCGGGCGAACGGCTTGAACAGCCGCCTGCCCGTCACCTCCTCGACCGGCACCCAGGCGGCCCGGCGGGTCTCCAGCGACGCGGGACGCACCTCCACAGGGCCGTCCACCGAGGCGATGACGGACGCGAAGTCCCAGCCGCCGTGGTCGTCGGTGCGCACGCCGTGGACGCGGACGGCCCCGGTGTCCAGCGTGCACTCCTCGGCGGTCTCGCGCAGCGCGGCGGCCACCGGGTCCTCGCCGCTGTGCCGTCCGCCGCCGAACATCCCCCACGTCCCGGCGCCGTGGCACCACCAGGCCCGCTGCTGCAGCAGCACCCGCAGCAGCCCGTCGCCGGGGTCGCGGTGGAAGAGCAGCAACCCGGCGGCGCCGAACCGCCCCCAGTGCAGGTGCCCGAGGCTGCAGCGCGCCCACCCGTCGCCGTCTCCCATAGGGCGACGATATCCGCATCCGCCCGTGCGATGATCGTCCGACCGTGGCCGGTGCGCCGGGGCTTGCGCATAGGCTGGGGGCCATGGTGGATCCCGGCACAGTCGTCACCCTCCTCAAGCAGGCGCGCGAACGGCGCACCGCCCCGCTGGTCCTGGAACTCGACCTCACCGACGGCCTGGTGGAGACCCCGCCCGCCGACCCGGTCACGGCGATCATGTCGATGCGCCGCACCCACCTTCGCGACGTGCTGGACGGGCTGCGCCGCGCCCGCCGCGACGAGCGGGTCCGCGCCCTGGTGGTCAAGGTGGCCGGCAGCGTCCCGGTGGCGATGGCGCAGGAGGTCCGCGACGCGGTGCGGGCGCTGCGCGAGGCCGGCAAGCTCACCGTCGCCTGGGCCGAGACGTTCGGGGAGGGCGGCCACGGCTCGGTGCCGTACTACCTGGCGACCGCGTTCGAGCGGATCTACCTGCAGCCGTCCGGGGAGGTCGGGCTGACCGGCGTGGCGATGGAGGAGCCGTTCCTGGCCGGGGCCCTGGAGAAGGCGGGCATCCAGCCGCGGTTCGCCCAGCGGCACGAGTACAAGACCATGGCGAACATGTTCATGGAGCAGGGCTACACGCCCGAGCACCGTGAATCGTCCCAGCGCCTGGTCGACTCGCTCGGCGAGCAGCTGGTGGCCGGGATCGCCGCCGCCCGCGGCCTGCCCGAGGACAAGGTCCGCGACCTGATCGACCGGGGTCCGCTGCTGGCCGACGAGGCCCTGGAGGCGGGCCTGGTCGACCGGCTCGGCTACCGCGACCAGGTGTACGCCGACCTGCGCGCCGAGGTCGGCGCGGAGGCGCAGCTGCGGTACGTGTCGCGCTACAACCGCACGCAGGGCCTGGCCAAGCGGCTGCCGCAGCCGGGCCGCCAGGACGTCGTCGCGCTGATCAACGGGCAAGGGCCGATCCGGCTCGGCCGCAGCGGACGCGGCGGGCCGCTGCCCACCCAGGGCCCGGCCATGGGCTCGGACACGATCGGCGCCGCGTTCCGCGCCGCGGTCAAGGACGAGCGGGTCAAGGCGATCGTGTTCCGCGTCAACAGCCCCGGCGGGTCGGCGGTGGCGTCCGACGCGATCTGGCGCGAGGTGGTGCTGGCGCGCAAGGCGGGCAAGCCGGTGATCGTGTCGATGGGCAACGTGGCCGCGTCCGGCGGCTACTACGTCGCCATGGCCGCCGACACGATCGTGGCGCAGCCCGGCACCATCACCGGGTCGATCGGCGTGGTCGTCGGCAAGGCCGTGGTGAACGGGCTGCTGGACCGGCTGGGCATCGGCATGGGCAGCGTCGCCGACGGCGACCACGCCCGCATGTTCAGCGCCACCAAGGACTTCAGCGACTCCGAATGGGAGCGCATCAACGCCTCCCTGGACCGCATCTACGAGGACTTCACCGCCAAGGTCGCCGAGGGCCGCGGCCTGTCCCGCGAGCGCGTGCACGAACTGGCCCGCGGCCGGGTGTGGACGGGCGCCGACGCCAAGGACAACGGCCTGGTCGACGAGCTCGGCGGCCTCGACCACGCCCTGGACCTGGCCCGCAAGAAGGCCGGGCTGCCCGAGGACGCCCCCGTCCGCTCCTACCCGCACGTGTCCCCGCTGGAGCGGCTGCGCCCGGCCGAGTCCAGCGAGGACCGCACGGCCGCCGCGGCCCGCCTGGACGGCTGGGGCTCGCTGTCCGGCATCGCCACCCGCCTGGGCCTGCCCGCCGCCGGCCCGCTCACCCTCCCCGGCGTGTGGGAGTTCCGCTGAGCCGGGGGATGAACGTCAGCGGCGCCGACTTCACCGATGCCGTCGCGGGGTTCGCCACCGGGGTGGTGGTGCTGACCGTCCGCGACGGCCGCGACGATTTGGGCGCGACGGTCACGTCGTTCATGTCGGTGTCGCTGGAGCCGCCGATGGTGCTGGCCGGGGTGACGGCCACGTCCTACCTGTGCGAGGTCCTGCGGCGCCGCGACCGCTGGGCCGCGACCGTGCTGAGCGCGGGGCAGCGCGCCCTCGCGGGCCGTTTCGCCGCCGCCGGCCGGCCCAGCGCCCGGCTCCTGCTGGCGGGCGAGCCGCACCACCGGGGGCCCCGCTCGGAGGCCCTCATCGCCGACGACGGCGTGGCCGCCCTCGAATGCGAGACGCGGCAGCGCATCGAGGCGGGCGACCACGTCCTGTTCGTCGCCGCGGTGCTGTCGGCCGACTACATCTCCCGCCGCCGCGACCCGCTGATCCGCGTGCACCGCCGCTACCTGGGCGGGTCCTGACGGCTATGCCGGGACGCGGCGTCCCGCCTTCCACACGGCGGCGACCTGCGGAACCCCGGGGCGGTAGGCGAGGTGGACGTGGGACGGGGCGTCCAGTACGAGCACGTCGGCGCGCGCACCGGGGGCCAGGCGGCCCACGTCGTCGCGGCGCAGCGCCCGCGCGCCGCCCGCGGTGGCCGCCCACACCGCCTCGGCCGGGGTCATGCGCAGGTCGCGGACGGCGAGCGCGATGCAGAACGGCATGCTGGAGGTGTAGCAGGAGCCGGGGTTGCAGTCGGTGGCCAGCGCCACGGTGACGCCCGCGTCGATCAGCCGCCGCGCGTCCGGGTAGGGCTGGCGGGTGGAGAAGTCGACGCCGGGCAGCAGCGTCGCGACCGTCCCGGCCGAGGCGAGGGCGTCGACGTCGGCGTCGGTGAGATGGGTGCAGTGGTCGGCGGAGGCGGCGCCGAGCTCCACGGCGAGCCGCACCCCCGGGCCCGGGCCGAGCTGGTTGGCGTGCACCCTCGGGGTCAGGCCCGCGCGCACGCCCGCCGTGAGGATCTCCCGGGACTGGTCGGCGTCGAACGCGCCGTCCTCGCAGAACACGTCGATCCAGCGGGCGTGCGGGGCGCACGCGGCGAGCATCTCGGTCGCCACCAGCCGCACGTAGCCCGCGGGGTCGCCCGCGTACTCGGGCGGGACGACGTGGGCGCCCAGGAACGTCACCTCGTCGGCGGTCTCGGCGGCGATGCGCAGGCACCGCTCCTCCTGCTCCACCGTCAGCCCGTAGCCCGACTTGCACTCGACGGTGGTGGTGCCCTGCCGCGCCATCTCGCCGACGAGTCTGCGCAGGTTGGCCCGCAGGTCGTCGTCGGAGGCGGCGCGGGTGCGGGCCACGGTGGTGCGGATGCCGCCCGCGGTGTAGGGGCGGCCGCTCATCCGCGCGGCGAACTCCTCGGCCCGCTCCCCGGCGAACACCAGGTGCGCGTGGGAGTCGACGAAGCCGGGCAGGACGGCGCGTCCGGCCGCGTCGTACCGTTCGTCCGCGGCGGGCGCCCGCCGCGCGGGGCCGACCCAGGCGACGGCGTCGCCGTCGATCACGACCGCCGCGTCCCGGAGCAGGCCCAGCGCGCCGTCTCCTCGGCCGGGGTCGTTGGTCACCAGCTCGCCAATGTCGGTGATGACGGTGCTCACCCGGCCAGCATCGCACCCGCCGCCGGTGGGGTCGGCGCCCGTCCCCGGCGATCCGTCTGGCATGTGAGACGGACCGCCGGGGGCTCACTCGTACTCCGTGCCGCCCTTGCGGGTCAGGTACGCGGGCGAGACGAGCTTGCCGATCGCGCGGCCGCCCACCACCGGGCTGTAGCGGCCGGTGGCAGTGCGCACCACCACGCCCTCGCGCAGGTGCGCGGCCGTGCCCGACACGGTCTCCTCGCCGGTGGCCAGCTCCATCAGCGTGTCGGCGTCGTACGGGCCCGCGTACAGCTCGGGCACGCGCGGCAGGCCCAGCCCGCCGAGGATCTCGGCCTGCTCGGCGGGGTCCAGCCAGCGCACGCGGCCGTCCTCGTCGGAGACCGCGATGTCGAACACGGCGTAGCCGGGACGCTCGCCCTTGGCGTCGGCCCCGTACGCCAGGTCCTGCACGCCTCTGCCGTACACCTCGCCGAACACGCCGACCCGTTCGACGCCGAGCCGCTCGGCGATGCGCGCGGCGGCCTCGGGCACGCCGTACGCCTCCACCGCCCGCCAGTACAGGTTGTTCGCGTCGCGCTTGATCGCGAGCCGTTTGGCGCTGAACCCCTTGGAGGAGACGTACGCCTCGCCGCCCGCCAGGGTGAACGCGCACGCCGTGCCGTGGATCTTCTCCGTGGCCACCACGGGCTCCCCGGCCTCGAACAGCTGCGGGTACCGCTTGATGTCCTCGATCTCGATCCAGGGGATGAGGTCGGACGCGGGCTCGACCTCCCCGCTCAGATGCACCGGGACCGGGGGTACGTACTTGGTGACGCCCAGCTCGGGTGCGAAGTCGCGGCCCTGCGCGTGCGCCTCGGCCAGGTCGACGCCGGCGACGGCCTTGGGCACGCACACGATCCCCTGCGACAGCTCGCCGCGCAGCCGGACCGCCTTGACCCGGTTCTTCTTCGAGCCCGCCAGCCTGCCGGTGAGACCGAGCTCCTCGATCAGCTCGTCCGGCAGCACCGACCCCTCGGGGATGTAGAGCGCCCAGTCCCCTGTTCGGTAGCGGCCCTTGGCGACGACCGCCCGGTAGAGACCGACCTGCGCCAGTTCCAGCGTGTCGGCGTTGTCATGCGGGTGAATGGTCAGCTGCTCGGCGGTGACCCGCAGCGTGGACATCACGGTCCTTTCTCGCTATAGGGGCGATCTTCGCGAACGAGTGTCCGGGCTCGGCGTGGCCGCGGCAACGCGTTTTTCTTCATGCGAACCTCCGCAGCCATGCGATCTGGCCCGCGAGATGTTCCGGGGTGTCGGCTTCGAGCAGCCGCCCGCCTTCCAGCGCCCACCATTTGCGCGTCGCCAGCCCGTACCAGACGCACGCCCCCGGAAACCGCTCTTCGAGGGACTGCGCCGCCGGAGTGTGCAGCAGCTCGGCGTCGACACCGAACACGCGGAACCCGCTCACCGCCCGGCCTCCCGCCTGATGGCCCGGTCGATCAGCTCCGCGGTGTCATCGATATCGAGGGCGGGTGGCACCGGCGCCCCGTCGCCCCACCGGAAGTGCACGCCGTCCCAGACGACCGCCCACTCCCCGCCACCCGCGTCGACCGCCACCAGCACATCGCGCCGCACGCGGACGCGGCGCCCGCGTTCGGCGAGCGCCTGCCCGAGCCGCCGCACCATGACGATGGCGTCCGTCCGTGTGATCAGGCTCAGCGCCGCCCGCAGCTCCTCCGCCGACCCGGCCCCCACCTCGGAGACGACGAAGTCGACGTCCCACACGCCGTCCGGCCGCCTCCGCCGCGCCACCCACCGCCCACCCGCCGCTTCAACCCACCACCCGGGAAACTCGGCCGCCAGCCTCAAAGCAACCCTGCGGCCACTTTTGATCACTCTGCGTGAATTCGCCATGGCGGGACGTTAGGACGCCCCGCAGCACAGGACGGACAGGAAGTTGTCCCCTACCTCATCAGGCCAGGGGCGTCAGACGAGGAGGCCGATGCGGTCGGCTAGGTCGTGGGCGTCCTGGCGGAGGGTGGGTGGGCCATCTTGGGCCAGTTCGGTGACCATTCGGCGGGCGTAGCCGTTGTAGCGGATCGTTTCGGGTGCGGCGGCGTACGCGTTGTCGAGCGAGTGCAGTGCCGCCTCCTCGTCGCCGGCGAGGCGCCATGCGCGTGCCACCTCGATGAGGTGGCGGCCCCTGCGGGGGTGCGACGGGATGGCGGCGGCGGCCGTCCGGGCCGCCTGCCTGCGCGCCTCGCCGCCCTGCCGCCCTTCGACCGCCACGGTGACCGCGTGCGGGCCCATGATCACCCTGCTGAACGACGTCATGGGCTCGTAGTAGTCCGGCGGCAGGGACTCGGCGATCTTCTGCGCCTTCTCCCACCACCGCCACGCCGTCCCCCGCTGGCCGGAGCACGCCGCGGTGTAGGCGACCTCGTGGTGGAGGGCGCCCCACAGCGCCCGCAGCTCGTCACCGGCGTCGTCGGCACGGCCCTTGAGCAGTTCGAGCCCCTCGCGGTTGACGGCCTCGGCCGCGTCGAAGTCGCCCGCGTCCCGGTGCGCCTGAGCGGCCAGCCATACGGCCCCGGCGAACGCGCGCGCGTCCCCGGACTCCTCGGCCGCCATGATCGAACGCTCGACCACGCGCCACAGCAGGTCGGGGGACGGCTGGTAGGCGAGGAAGAACTGGGCGAGGTTGTAGACGCGCGCCAGCAGCGACAGCGCGTGCCGCCGCTCCGCTCCCTCGTACGCGCGCACGGCGTTCTTGGCGTCCTTGATCAGGTCGGGCAGCAGCGTACCGAGGACGGTGCGGTGGTCGGGAGCCGCATGCCGCGCCCGCCACGCCGCGCTCAGCCGCGCCTCCAGGTGGTCCAGCGGGCTGGGCGGGTCGGTCATGGACACCGACACCGCGTTGATGGCGTCCCGGACGGCGGGCAGCGCGGGATGGCCGGGGCCGCGGAACATGCCGACGGGCAGCGGCCGCCCGCCCGTGAGTTGGGCGATGTCGCGCAGCCGCAGGGCCTCGGCGAGGCTCAGCACGGTCGGAAGCTTGAGTTCCCTGACCTCCCCGCGCTCCACCGCCTTCACCCAGCGGGCGCTCTTGCCGACCAGCCCGCCGAGAATTTCGCGGCTCATGCCGCGCCGCCGCCGGAAGTACTGGACCCGCTGCCCCACGGACAGCTCCGGGTCGGCCGGATCGACGTCACGCATGAGCCCGCACCTCCTGAAGACCCGCCGCCTTCAGGCTACGAGCCGCCCCGCCCGCGCGTCAGGCTTCCGCCGCACGAATCCCCCGCGCCGAGAGCGTGGGGGGCCTGGTTGGTCGGGTAGGGGAAGGGGGTTGGTCGAGGCGTCGTCCTTGGGGGTGGGATGAGGTGCCGACTTATATTTCGCTGCTGAACTGGACGGATCAGGGGATCCGGGCCTACGAGGACACCGTGAAGCGGGCGGATGCCTTCGCCGCGGCGCTGGAGGAGATGGGCGCCAGGCTCGTCGACCTCTACTGGACCGTGGGCCGGTACGACCTGGTGGCGATCTTCGAGGCTCCGGACGACGAGACGGCTGCCGCGGCGATGCTGCGGAACGGCGGGGCGGGCAACGTCCGCAGCACGACCCTGCGGGCGTTCGGCCGGGACGAGGTGAGCCGGGTCATCGCGAAGGCGAAGGGGTAGATCCGGGCGCTTGGCGGCGGACGGGCGTTCGCCCCGTTTGAACGGAGTGAGGTGGGGGCGGAGTACTCACTTGTGAGAGTGAGGAGCCGCATGAGTTACCCACCGCACACAGATCGGCAGTACGGCCTGGGTACGGGCACCGCCCGCAACGGCGTCCCGTACGGGGCGTTCGAGTCAGGCCGTCCTCGCTTCCCGTCTCCCCCGTCTACGTGGCCCCAGGACGATCCGTTCAGGGATGCCGTGCCGGACCCGTGGGATTACGGCGAGTCCCGGCGTTCCCGCGGCGGGGTCGGGCTGCTGGTCGTCGCGGCGGTGCTGGCGGCGCTGGTGGTCGGGGGGCTGGCCGGGGGCGCGGCCGGGCGGATGATGGCGCAGGTGCCGGCGCCCACGGTGCCGCAGGCCGCGGCCGCACCGGCGGGCGGCGCGGCCGGTGACCTCAGTGCCGTGGCGGCGCGGGTGCAGGGCAGCGTGACGTCGATCGAGGTGAGGTCGGGCGGCAGGCTGGGCACCGGGTCCGGGTTCGTCATCGACCGGCAGGGCCGCGTGCTGACCAACGCGCACGTCGTCGGGGGCGGCGGCCGGGTCACCGTGGTGCTGGCCGACGGCCGCCGCGTCGCGGCGCGCGTGGTGGGGTCCGACCGGGCGCGCGACCTGGCGGTGCTGGCGATCCCCGCGGAGCAGAGCCCGGCGCCGCTGCCGTTCGGCCGCTCGTCGCAGGTGCGGGTCGGGGAGCCGGTGCTGGCGCTCGGCTCGCCGCTGGGCCTGCAGGGGACGGTCACCAGCGGCATCGTCAGCGCGCTGGACCGGGAGGTGCGCCTGGGCGAGGGCGGGGCCGCCGGAACCGCGCTGCAGACCGACGCCTCCATCAACCCCGGCAACTCCGGCGGCCCGCTGGTCAACGCGCGCGGCGAGGTCATCGGCGTGAACACCGCGATCGCGACGCTGATGCGGGACGGGACCGGCGGCTCCATCGGCATCGGGTTCGCGATCCCCGCTGACCGGGCGCGCGAGGGGGCGCAGCGCCTGATCGCCGGCTGACGGTTCGGGCGGTTCCGTGGGCGTTTAGTCTGGCGGGATGGCTCCCCCCGCTGTCGTGCCACGTCCTGTCGAGAACGCCGCCGCGGTGCGGCTGGGGTGGTTGGACGCGTTGCGGGGGTGGGCGGCGCTTGTGGTGGCACTGCATCACGCGTCGTTCTACTACGTGCCGCAGCTGCGGACGCACATGGTCGGCTGGTTCGACCCCGGCCGGTACGGCGTGCTGGTGTTCTTCCTGGTGAGCGGGTACATCGTGCCGGTCTCGCTGGAGCGGCACGGGGATGTGCGCCGGTTCTGGATCGGGCGGTTCTTCCGCATCTGCCCGCTGCTGGCGGCGGCGTGCGCGGTACCGGTGGTGCTGGCCGTGACGGGGCTGCGCGAGCTGCGGGCCGGGCTGGGCGAGTACGACCCGGTGGTGGCGGCGGTGGCGCACGCGACGATGCTGCAGGACGTGCTGGCCGTGCCGAACGTCATCAACGTGCTGTGGACGCTGTCGTACGAGATGGCCTTCTACCTGCTGGTCGTGGCGCTGTTCGTGGTCAAGGGGGGCGGGCGGCCGGGGACGGTCGCGGGTGTGTGCATCGCCGCGGCGCTGGCGGGCGGCGGGGTGCTGCCGTCCACGTTGCTCTCGCGGACGGCGGGGCTCGGCCCGGTCGTGTTCGGCACGGCCGGGCTGCTCGCGGCGGCGGTGGGGTGCGCCATGTTCGGACGGGGTGCCGTGCGGGTCGCCGGCGGGGTGACCGGCGGGGTCGTCGCCGTCCTGCTGGTCGTGCTCAACAGCCGGATCGGCGCATGGGAGGGGCTGGTGATCCTGGCGGTGATGTTCACCGGCACGGTCGTGTACCGGGCCGAGCACGGGCGGATGGGGCGTGCGGCCGCCGCCGGGACGATGCTGGCGGTGCTGGCGGGCGTGGTCGCGGCGGGGGTGTGGCACGCGGAGGTGAGCGTGCCCGCCGAGCAGGTCGCGGGGTTCCGGGCGTACTGGACGGGTTCGGTGCTGCTGGCGGCCGGGTCGTTCGCGGCCGTGTGGCTGCTGCGCGGGCGGCGGTTCCCGCGGTGGTGGACGGGCCTGGGCACGATCAGTTTCTCCGTCTACCTGGTGCATCACGTGCTGCTGAACCTTTCCGACCGGTTCTTCGGCACGTCCGGGCGCGACGAGGTGCACCGGCTCGTGCTGTTCGTGGCCGTGCTGCTGGCGGTGAGCTGGGCGACCCACCGCTGGATCGAGGCTCCGGCGCAGCGGTTCGGGCGGACGCTGGCGGCGCGCGGGGTCAGGTCCGCCGCGTGACGGCGGCGATGGCCGCGTCCAGGGCGGCGGCGACGTCCCCGACCAGCAGGTGGCGGCCGTCGCGGACGATCTCGCGGCCCGACACGACGACATGGCGGACGTCGGCGGCGGTGGCGGCGAAGACGGCGGCCTCGGCCAGGTGCTCGGGGCCGGCGCCGGCGGTGCGGGGCGAGTCGAGCACGACCGTGACCAGGTCGGCGTACGAGCCGGGTTCCAGCCGTCCCGCCTCGGGCCAGCCGAGTCCGTAGTGGCCGTTCCAGGTGGCGGCGGCCAGCAGCGACCCGGCGGTCCAGTGGCCGCGTTCGCGGGTGCGCAGCCGTTCGTCCAGTTCGACGGCGCGGGCCTCCTCGAACAGGTCGATGACGGCGTGCTGGTCGGAGCCCAGGCAGATCGGCGATCCGGCGTCGGCCAGGTCGCGGGCCGGGCCGATGCCGTCGGCCAGGTCGCGTTCGGTGGTGGGGCACATGCACACGCCGGTCGTGGTGGCGCCGAGCAGGCCGATGTCCTCGCCGGTGAGGTGGGTGGCGTGCACGGCGACGGTGCGGGCGCCGAGCGCGCCGCATTCGGCGAGCAGCCGGGTGGGGGTCATGCCGTAGGCGTCGCGGCATTCGGCGTTCTCGGCGGGCTGCTCGGACAGGTGGACGTGCAGCGGCGCCCCGTGCCGCCGCGCCCAGTCCGCCACGGCGCCGATCTGCTCGCGGGGCACGGCGCGCACCGAGTGCACGGCGGCGCCGACCCGGGCGTGCGCGCTGCCGCTCTTGCCGGTGCGGTCGTGCAGGCTGTCGACGCGGCGCGCCCAGTCGCCCGCGGTGCCGTCGCCGAAGCGCAGCTGGGCGCCCTGCAGCGGCCGGCCGATCCCGCCGGTCAGGTAGCAGGTGTCCAGGAGGGTGATGCGGATGCCCGCGTCGGCCGCGGCCGCGATGAGGGCCTCCCCCATGGCGTTGGGGTCGTCGTAGGGTTCCCCGCCGGGCCGGTGGTGCAGGTAGTGGAACTCGCCGACGCAGCTCACCCCGGCCAGCGCCATCTCGGCGTACACGGCGGCGGCCAGGGCGCGGTAGGTGTCCGGGTCGAGCCGTTCGGCGACCGCGTACATCTGCTCCCGCCAGGTCCAGAAGGTGCCGCGGCCGCCCTGGGCGCGGGCGCGCAGGGCGCGGTGGAAGGCGTGGGAGTGGGCGTTGGCCAGGCCCGGGAGCGTCAGGCCGGGCAGGCGGCGGGCGTCCGGCGGGGCGGGGACGCCGGGTGTGATGCGGGTGAACCGTTCGCCGTCGACCTCGATGAGCACGTCGGCGGCGATGTGGTCACCGAGCCAGGCGAACTCGGCATGCCAGTACATAACGAATTCACTACCCGCGGGTGAGGTCGGCCAGTACCGCGGCGAGTGCCTCGACTCCGGCCAGGCAGTCGGCCGTCTCGGCGTGTTCGGCGGGCGCGTGCGACACCCCGGTCGGGTTGCGGACGAACAGCATGGCGGTCGGCACCCGCGCCGCCAGGACGCCCGCGTCGTGCCCGGCTCCCGTGGGCAGCACCGGCACCCCGCCGAGGGCGGCGGCGATCCGGTCGCGCAGGGCGGTGTCGAACCCGACGGTGTCGGTGTAGGACTCCTCCGCCAGCCGGACGGCGACGCCGTGGGACGCGGCGGCGGCGCGGGCGGCGTCGTGCACGTCGGCGACGGTGCGGCGGACGGCGTCGTCGGACGGGCCGCGGGCGTCCAGCCACGCCGCGACCGACGAGGCGATGGCGTTCACCCCGCCCGGTGTCACGTCCACCTTGCCGACGGTGGCGACGGCGTCGTGGCGTTCGGCGGCCTCGCGGGCGGCCAGCACCATCCGCGCGAACGGCAGCATGGGGTCGCGGCGGTCGGCCAGGCGGGTGGTGCCGGCGTGGTTGCCCTCGCCGGTGAAGTCGAACCGCCAGCGCCCGTGCGGGACGATCGCGCTCGCCGCGCCGACCGGCGCGTCCAGGGCCCGGCCCTGTTCGACGTGCAGTTCGACGAAGCAGCCGACGCGGCCGAGCAGGTCGTCGTCGCGGCCGATCGCGTCCGGGTCGAGGCCGTGGGCGGCGAGCACGTCGGCGAACGCGCGGCCGTCGCGGTCGCGCAGGCCGCGGGCGCGGGCCGGGTCGATGGCGCCGGTGAGCAGCCGCGAGCCCAGGCAGGCGACGCCGAAGCGCGCCCCCTCCTCTTCGGCGAACACGGCCACGCCGACGGGCCGGCGGACGCGCACGCCGCGTTCGCGCAGCAGGTCGACGGCGGCCAGCGCGGACACCACGCCGAGCGGTCCGTCGAACGCGCCGCCGCCGGGCACCGAGTCCAGGTGGCTGCCGGTCAGGACGGCCGGCCCGGCGGCGCCGTCGGGGCGCCACCAGGCGAACAGGTTGCCGTTGCGGTCGTGTTCGACGTCCAGGCCGCGGCGGCGCGCCTGGTCCAGGAACCAGGCGCGGCACTCCAGTTCCGGCGGCGTCCAGGCGAACCGGCGGTATCCGCCGCCGTCGGGGTCGCGGCCGACCGGCAGCAGCTCCGACCACATCTCCTCGAAGCCCACGGCCGTCAGCCCTCGTCCTCGTTCCCGGGGTTCTCGTTCATGGGGATGCGGACGCCGCGTTCGGCGGCCACCTCGCGGGCGCGTTCGTATCCGGCGTCGGCGTGCCGCATGACGCCGGTGCCGGGGTCGTTGGTCAGGACGCGTTCCAGTTTGCGGGCGGCCAGGTCGGTGCCGTCGGCCACGCACACCTGTCCGGCGTGGATGGAGCGGCCGATGCCGACGCCGCCGCCGTGGTGCAGGGAAACCCAGGTGGCGCCGGAGGAGGTGTTGAGCAGGGCGTTCAGCAGGGGCCAGTCGGCGATGGCGTCGGAGCCGTCGGCCATGCCCTCGGTCTCGCGGTAGGGGGAGGCGACCGAGCCGCAGTCCAGGTGGTCGCGGCCGAGGACGATCGGGGCGCTGATCTCGCCGCGGGCCACCAGGTCGTTGAACACCGCCCCGGCCTTGTCGCGCTCGCCGTAGCCGAGCCAGCAGATCCGCGACGGCAGGCCCTGGTAGTGCACCTTCTCCCCGGCCATGCGGATCCAGCGGGTGAGCGGCTCGTTGTCGGGGAACAGGTCGAGAATCGCCTGGTCGGTGCGGGCGATGTCGCGCGGGTCGCCCGACAGCGCGGCCCACCGGAACGGGCCCTTGCCCTCGCAGAACAGCGGGCGGATGTAGGCGGGCACGAATCCGGGGAAGTCGAACGCGCGGGCGTATCCGGCGAGGCGGGCCTCGCCGCGGATGGCGTTGCCGTAGTCGAAGACCTCGGCGCCGGCGTCCTGGAATCCGACCATCGCCTCGACGTGCGCGGCCATCGACTCGCGGGCGCGGGCGATGAAGCCGTCGCGGTCCTTGTCGCGTTCGGCGGCCCAGTCGTCGAACGCCACGCCGCGCGGCAGGTACTTCAGCGGGTCGTGGGCGCTGGTCTGGTCGGTGACGATGTCGATGGGCGCGCCGCGGCGCAGCAGTTCGGGGACGATGTCGGCGGCGTTGCCGAGCACGCCGATCGACAGCGGTTCGCGCCGGTCGCGGGCCTGCTCGGCGCGGCGCAGCGCCTCGTCCAGGTCGTCCACGCGCACGTCGCAGTAGCGGTGCTGCACGCGGCGGTCGATGCGGGACGGGTCGCACTCGACGCAGATGGCCACGCCGCCGTTCATGGTGACGGCCAGGGGCTGGGCGCCGCCCATGCCGCCGAGCCCGGCGGTCAGCGTGATCGTCCCGGCCAGGGAGCCGCCGAACCGCTTGGCGGCGACGGCGGCGAACGTCTCGTAGGTGCCCTGCAGGATGCCCTGGGTGCCGATGTAGATCCAGGACCCGGCGGTCATCTGCCCGAACATGGTGAGGCCGAGCGACTCCAGGCGGCGGAACTCCTCCCAGGTGGCCCACTGCGGCACCAGGTTGGAGTTGGCGATCAGCACGCGCGGCGCCCACTCGTGGGTGCGGAAGATCCCGACCGGTTTGCCGGACTGCACCAGCAGCGTCTCGTCGCCCTCCAGCGAGGTCAGCGACCGGACGATGGCGTCGAAGCAGTCCCAGTCGCGGGCGGCCTTGCCGGATCCGCCGTAGACGACCAGCTCGTCGGGGTGCTCGGCGACCTCCGGGTCGAGGTTGTTCATGAGCATGCGCAGGGCCGCCTCCTGGGGCCAGCCCTTGGCGGCGGTGAGCGAGGTGCCGCGCGGGGCGCGCACGGGCCGGGGACCAGCGGACATGGTGATCGCTCCTTCAAGGAGTCGGGCCGGGTCAGGCGAGGGGGCCGGTGACGGTTTCGGCGGCGGCGACGAGGGTGCCGTCGCGGACCAGCTCGGCGGCGGCGGCGATCTCGGGGGCGAGGTGGCGGTCGGGGCCGGGCGGCGGGACGCGGCGGCGCAGCGCGGCCACGGCGGCGCCGGTGGCGGGCCCGGGGCGCAGCCGGGTGCGCAGGTCGAGGGCGCGCGCGGCGGTGAGGATCTCGACGGCGACGACCTGGGCCAGGCCGTCCAGGGCGCGGCGCAGCTTGCGGGCGGCGTTCCAGCCCATGGACACGTGGTCCTCCTGCATGGCCGAGCTGGGGATGGAGTCGGCGCTGGCGGGCGCGGCGAGCCGTTTGAGCTCGGACACGATCCCGGCCTGCGTGTACTGGGCGATCATGTGGCCGGAGTCGACGCCGGGGTCGTCGGCCAGGAACGCCGGGAGCCCGCCGGAGCGGCCGCGGTCGAGCATGCGGTCGGTGCGGCGCTCGGACATCGACGCCACGTCCGCGACCGGGATGGCCAGGAAGTCCAGGACGTAGGCGACGGGCGCGCCGTGGAAGTTGCCGTTGGACTCCACCCGCCCGTCCGGCAGCACCACCGGGTTGTCGATGGCGGCGGCCAGTTCGCGGGAGGCGACCAGTTCGGCGTGGGCCAGGGTGTCGCGGGCGGCGCCGTGCACCTGCGGGGAGCAGCGCAGCGAGTAGGCGTCCTGGACGCGGGGGCAGTCGGGGCCGCGGTGCGACTCCATGATCTGCGAGTCGGCGAGCAGGGCCCGCAGATTGGCGGCCGACACCGCCTGCCCCGGGTGCGGCCGCAGCTCCTGCAGGTCGGCGGCGAACACGCGGTCGGTGCCGAGCAGCGCCTCGACGCTCATCGCGGCGGCCAGGTCGGCGGCGGTCAGCAGGCGGCGCAGGTCGGCGATGGCCAGGACGAGCATGCCGAGCATGCCGTCGGTGCCGTTGATCAGCGCCAGGCCCTCCTTGGCGCCGAGCACGGCGGGTTCGATGCCCGCGTCCGCGAGCGCCTCGGCGGCCGGGCGCAGCTCGCCGGACGCGTCCCGCACGGTGCCCTCGCCGATCAGCGCGAGCGCGACGTGCGACAGGGGCGCCAGGTCGCCGGAGCAGCCGAGGCTGCCGTGCTCGTGCACGACCGGGGTGATGCCCGCGTTGAGCAGGGCGGCCAGCGTCTGCGCGGTGCGCGGCTGCACGCCGGTGCGGCCGCTGGCCAGGGTGCGCAGCCGCAGCAGCATCATGGCCCGCACGACCTCGCGCTCCACTTCCGGGCCGGAGCCGGCGGCGTGCGATCGGACGACGTTGACCTGCAGCTTCTCGCGCAGTCCGGGCGCGATGTGCCGGGTCGCCATGGCTCCGAAGCCGGTGGACACCCCGTACACGGGGGTGGGGAGGGCGGCCAGTTCCTCGATGTGGGCGCGGGAGTCGGCCATCAGTTTCAGCGCCTCGTCCGACAGCGCCACCGCCGCTCCGTTCCGCGCGACGGCCACCACCTGGTCGAAGGTCACCGGTTCCGGGCCGACCTCGACGACTGCGTCCCCCATGCCGAAATCCATACCCACCATTGGAGCGCGCCGCGCCCCGCCGCCCCAGGCCCGAGGCGGCTCCTGTGTCTGACATACGAGACAATGGCCGTCCAGACGCTGCCGCAGCGGACCCGGGGGGAGGCGCGATGGGCGAGCAGGTGCCGGCGGCGCGGCGGGCGATGGCGGTGCTGCGGCTGCTGGCGGCGTCCGCCGGTCCGCTGCCGGCGTCGGCGATCGCGCGCCATCTGGACGTGCCGCGGTCCAGCACCTACCACCTGCTGGCGGCGATGGCCGAGGACGGGTTCGTGACGTACCTGCCGGAGGAGCGGCGCTGGGGCCTGGGGGTGGCCGCGTTCGAGATCGGTTCGGCCTATCTGCGGCACGGGCCGCTGGAGCGGCTCGCCCGCCCGCTGCTGCGCCGCCTGGTGGACCGGGTCGGGGAGATCGCCCAGCTCGGCGTCCTGCACGGGGCGGAGACGCTGTACCTGCTGAAGGAGCAGCCGCCGCGGCACGAGACCCTGGTGACCGACGTGGGCGTGCGGATGCCCGCGCAGCTCACCGCCAGCGGCCGGTCGATGCTGGCGCACCTGCCCGCCGCGCAGGTGCGGGCGCTGTTCCCGGGGCGGGCGCCGTTCGTGCACCGGACGGGCCGGGGCCCGGCGTCGCTGCGCGAGCTGCGCCGGGTGCTGGCCGACGACGCGCGGCGCGGCTGGTCGTACGAGGACGGCTGGATCACCGAGGGCCTGGCCAGCATCGCCGCCTGCGCGTTCGACCACACCGGCCACCCCGCGGCCGCGGTCGCGGTGACGTTCCGCCGGGAGCGCCGCCCCGAGGAGTCGTGGCCGTGGCTGGCCGAACGCGTCCGCGCCACCGCCGCCGACCTCACCGCCCGCCTCGGCGGCCGCCCGCACACCCGCTAGCGGCCCCTTCCGGAGGACCGCTCACCAGGTGATGGACATGACGGCGGCGACCTCTTCCCCAGGCGAGAACTCCATCTCCTTCCAGCCCAGCGGATTGGACCCCAGCCGGACCCGGTAGTAGGTGCGGGGCTCGGCGAATATCGCGCAGCACGGCTTGACGTCCCGTTCGCCGAGCACGGTGACCTGCACGTTCTTGAGCTGCTCCAGCTCCTGCGCGTCGATCTGGCGGGCGA
This sequence comes from Actinomadura keratinilytica, assembly GCF_039539665.1. Lineage (NCBI taxonomy): Bacteria > Bacillati > Actinomycetota > Actinomycetes > Streptosporangiales > Thermomonosporaceae > Actinomadura > Actinomadura keratinilytica. The sequence goes on along the minus strand of NZ_BAABDO010000002.1, from coordinate 102,407 downwards.
TCTCCTGGAACGCTCCGAAGCAACTGGCGTACCCGGTGCGCTCCTGCAGCGCGCCTTGCAGCTCGCCCGGCATCTCCGAGCACAGGTCCTCGTCGCCCTTGCCCGCGGCCACCAGGACCTTGCGCGCCTCGGCGACCACGTCGTAGCTCGGCGCGGGGGCGGGCTCGGAGTCGGAGCCGTTGTCGCTGCGGAAGCCGCCCACCGTGGAGATGAGCAGCACGCCCCAGAGAATCGCTCCCACGGCGCGGTTGACGAGCCTGGGCCTGCCGGTGATCCGCCGCACGGCCCAGACGGCGGTCACGACGACGAGGAGGACCAGCAGCTCCCACCGGTGGGCCTGGATCTCCTGCTTGTAGACCCACCACAGCACCCTGGGCAGGAGCACCAGGGCGAAGCCGCCGATGATGCAGCCGGGCCCCCCGGCGGGCACGATCGGGAACGGGTTCACGGCGGAGTCGTCGGGGGCCGTGGGCGCCGTCCGCGGCGGGCCCTCCCGCCAGAACTCCCCTGGAGGGGAGCCGGAGGGCACGTTGGGGTCGTGGCCGTACCCTCCCGCCGGGGTGCGGACCTTGTCCGTCCAGTACTGCCCGTTCCAGTACCGGATGTTGCCCTGACCGTCGGGGTAGTCGCCGGGAGGCTGCGGCATCGTCCCTCCTTGACCTGGCCGAGGACCGTCCGTGTCAGCGCGATGACCGGACGCGTTGATCATCCTCCCCCTTGGATGACGCGCCCCGGGGACGAGTTCGGTAACGGATCGGCCGACGCGCCGACGCCCCGTGACACGCGAGGACCTCCTCGCCGGCCGTGCGGCGAGGAGGTCCTGTCAGCGGTGCCGGACGGCTGTCAGCCGAGGCCGTTCTCGGCGAGCCAGTCCTTGGCGACGGTGGCCGGGTCGGTCTTGTTCTCCGACATGTCGGCGTTCATATGCAGCAGCCCGTCCGTGGTGAGCTTGGCCGACACCGCGTTGAGCGTGCTGCGGACGGTGTCGTTCACCTTGGACTTGTAGACCAGCGGCACGACGTTCTGCGCGCCGAACAGGTTCTTGGTGTCCTGCAGCGCGACGAAGCCGTTCTTCTTGATGGCCGCGTCGGTGGAGAACAGGTTGGCCACCTGCACCTGTCCCTTGCTCAGGTTGGACACGGTGATCGGGCCGGCGGTGTCCAGGGACTTGAACTCCTTGAACTTCAGCCCGTACACCTGCTCCAGGCCGACCACGCCCTGCTTGCGGGTCTTGAACTCCGGCGGGCCGCCCAGCACCATGTCCCCGGCGACCGGCTTGAGGTCCTCGATCGTCTTGAGGTTGTGCTCGGCGGCGGTGTCGCCGGTGACCACCAGGCTGTCCTTGTCCTCGGCGGGCGCCGGGTCGAGGATCTCCAGCTCGGGCGGCAGCTTCTGCTTGAGCGCGGCGTTGACCTCCTGGCCGGTGCTCGCCGGGTCGTCCTTGTCGACGTAGGCCAGCAGCGCCCCGTTGTATTCGGGGAAGACCTGGATCGCGCCGCTCTTGACCTGGTTGTAGTAGACCTCGCGGGAGCCGATGCCGAACTTGCGCTCGACCTTGACGCCCTTGGCCTCCAGGGCCTGCGCGTAGATCTCGCCGATCAGGCCGCTCTCGGGGAAGTCGGCGCCGCCGACGGTGACGGCGGTCCCGTCGCCTCCGCCGCCGCTCAGCGGGTCGTCGTCACCGCCTCCGCCGCCGCAGGCCGACAGGGCGAGCACGGCGGCGGCCAGCAGCGCCGCCCCGCGGATCATCCGGGTCATGGGAGGGTTTCCTTCCTCACAGGCGGTGCGCTCGGCGCGCGCCGCTTGGTTCCGGGACGCTCTTGGCGGGGGCGGGGGGCCTGCGGGCGCACGCCCGGCGAGACCGCGGCGCGGTACAGGGCGGCGAAGGCCAGCTGGGTGGCGATCGCCAGCGCGATCACCAGGATCGCGCCGCCGGCCATGCTGTCGTAGTCCTGCCGGGAGTAGCCGTCGACGATGTAGCGGCCGAGCCCGCCGAGCCCCACGTAGGCGGCGATGGTAGCGGTGGAGATGATCTGGATGAGCGCGGTGCGCAGGCCCAGCAGGACCAGCGGCAGCGCCACCGGCAGCTCCACCCGCGCCAGCACCTGGCGCCCGGTCATCCCCATGCCCTCGGCCGCGTCCCGCAGCCCCGCGTCCACCTGCTGGACACCGGCGTAGGTGTTGACCAGCACCGGCGGAATGGCCAGCGCGACCAGCGGGATCAGGATCGGCACCAGGTCCCCGGCGGAGGTGAGGATCACCGCGAGGATCAGCAGGCCCAGGGTGGGCAGGGCGCGCGCCGCGTTCGCCGACGACATCACCAGGAAGCCGGCGACCGCGGCGGCCCGGCCGCGGCGCAGGTGGCCCAGCACCAGGCCCAGCGGCAGCGCGATCGCCACGGTGACGGCGAAGGCGAGCAGCGAGTACCACAGGTGCTCCAGCAGCCGCGTCGGGATGCCGTCGGGGCCCGACCAGCGGCCGGCCTCGCCGAACCAGCCCAGGGAGTTCCAGATGACGTTCACGCGGCGCCACCGCCCTTCGCCGCGGCCGCGCGGCGTGCGGCGCGCCCGCCGCCGCGCCCGGCCCGCGCCCAGGGGGTGAGCAGCCGCTGGACGAGCAGCAGCAGCAGGTCGGCGACCAGCGCCAGCAGGATGATCAGCACGATCGCCACGACGATCGGGGTGGTGAACCCGCCGCCGGGCCACTTCATCCCGGTGACCATGAGCTGGCCGAGGCCGCCGATGCCGATGAGGGCGCCCACGCTGACCAGGCTGATGTTGGCGACCGTGGCGACCCGCAGCCCGGCCATCACCACCGGCAGCGCGATCGGCAGCTCCACCCCCAGCAGCCGGCGCAGCGGCCGGTAGCCCATGGCCTCGGCGGACTGGCGGACGTGGTCGGGGACGGACCGCAGCCCGTCCACCACGCTCGGCACCAGCACCGACAGCGTGTACAGCGCCAGCGGGACGACCACCGTGGTGTAGGTCAGCCGGGTGAACGCCACGAAGATCACGAACAGGCCGATGGCGGGCACCGCGTACAGCACGCTGGTGGCGGCCAGCACCACCGGGTAGAGCCGCGACCAGCGCGCGCACGCCAGTCCGAGCGGCAGCGCGATCGCCAGGCCGAGCAGCACCGGGGTGAACGACAGCACCAGGTGCTCGCGGAACGCCTCGGCGATGGCGCCGTCGAGGTTGCGCGAGACCCAGTCCCAGCGGATGAGCGGCTCGCCCTGGGAAGCGGCCGCACTGAGCGCGGTCACCGCCCCGCCGCCGCGGTCCGGCCGCCCTCGTCCTCGCCCGCGGCGTCCCCGGCGCCGGCGGCCTCGGCGGCGGTCTCCTCGGCGTCGAGCTCCTGGAAGAAGCGCAGGCGGCGGATGCCGCGCTCGCCGCCGAGGAAGTCGGTGACGAAGTCGTCGGCGGGCCGCTCCAGCAGCTCGGCGGGGGTGGCGTACTGGGCCAGCGCGCCGCCGACCCGGAAGACCGCGATGCGGTGGCCCAGCTTGACCGCCTCGTCGATGTCGTGGGTGACGAACACGATCGTCTTCTCCAGGTCGCGCTGCAGCCGCAGGAACTCCTCCTGCAGCCCGGCCCGCACGATCGGGTCGACGGCGCTGAACGGCTCGTCCATCAGCATGATCGGCGGGTCGGCGGCCAGGGCGCGGGCGACGCCGACGCGCTGCTGCTGGCCGCCCGACAGCTGGGCGGGGTAGCGGCGGGCCAGCGCCGGGTCCAGGCCGACGCGCTCCATCAGCTCGTGCGCCCGGGCGCGGGCCTTCTTCTTGTCCCAGCCCAGCAGGTAGGGCACGGTCGCGATGTTGTCGATGATCGTGCGGTGCGGGAACAGCCCGGCCTGCTGGATGACGTAGCCGATGCCGCGGCGCAGCGCGGCGGGGTCGACCTCGCGCACGTCCCGGCCGTCCACCGTGACGGTGCCCGCGCTGGGCTCGACCATCCGGTTGATCATCCGCAGCGTGGTGGTCTTGCCGCAGCCGGACGGGCCGACCAGCACGGTGATCCGCCCGGCCGGGATCTCCAGGTCCAGTCGGTCGACGGCGACCGTGCCGTCGGGGTAGCGCTTGGTCACGCCCGCAAAGGTGATCAATGTGGTCACGTCCTCGTGGGCGCCGGGGCGACGCCGCGGTCTCCGGTGGGGTGTCTTTCGTCCTGCTGGCGGCTGCCCGCTCCGTCGTGCTTTGCCGGGTTACGTCCTTACCTCACGGTAGTCAATCGCCACCGGCGGAGCCATGGTCGGCTGACCGGCCCGCCCTCTCACTTCGAAGCATAACTATCTGAAAAGTGAGGAAAGTACCGTGAGGCTGTGGAAAACAGCCGAATCGTTATCGATGGGACATCTCTCACTTGTTCCCAGGTCGCCCGGGCCGCACGCGGCGATGTCGCGATCGCCGTGGCGCAAGACGGTGTGGAACGTGCCACAGCGGCGTGGCGGGTCGCCCGGGAGGTGGCGGCCGCCCAGCCGGTGTACGGCCGCACCACCGGGGTCGGCGCCAACCGCGTCGTGGACGTGGAGTGGGAGGACGCCGACGCGCACGGGCTGCGGCTGCTGCGCAGCCACGCCGCCGGCGCGGGCCCGCTGGTCGCCCCCGAGATCGTCCGGGCGATGCTGACGGTGCGGCTGAACCAGATCGCCGCGGGCGGCTCGGGCGTGGACCCGGGCGTCCTGCAGGCCCTCGCCGACGTGCTCAACCTGGGCCTGCTGCCGCCCGTGCCGGTGTACGGGGCGATCGGCACCGGCGACCTGACCGCGCTGGCGTCCACCGCGCTGTGCCTGCTGGGCGAGCGGGCCTGGCTGGGCGGCGGCGCCGACGGCGGCACCGCGGCCGGCCCCGGCTTCACCCTGCGCTCGGCGGACGCGCTGGCGTTCATCAGCTCCAACGCGGCCACGCTCGGCGAGGCGGCGCTGGCCGTCACCGACCTGCGCGAACTGCTGGACGCCTCGATCGTGGCGGCGGCGCTGTCGCTGTTCGCGGTGCGCGGGTCGGAGGAGCCGTACTCCCCCGCCGTGCAGGAGGCGTGCCCGCACCCGGGCCAGCAGCGGGTCGCCGACGCGATGCGCACCCTGCTCGCCTACGACCAGCCGACCCCCGCGCGCATCCAGGACCCCTACGGCTACCGGGCGTTCCCGCAGGTGCACGGCCCGGCGCTGGAGGCCGCCGCCTACGCCGAGGACACCATCACCCGCGAGATCAACGCCCGCGCCGAGAACCCCCTGGTGGACGTGGCGGGCCGCACGGTCTGGCACAACGGCAACTTCCACACCGCCTACGTCGGGCTGGCGCTGGACTCGGTGCGGGCCGCGCTGTTCCAGACCATGGCGCTGTCGGCGGCCCGCCTGGGCACGCTGGCCGAGCCCTCGTTCACCGGCCTGTACCCGTTCCAGGGCGCCACGGAGGCGTCCTCGGGGATCATGATCCTGGAGTACGTGGCGCATTCGGCGCTGGCCGACGTGCGCCGCCTGGCCACCCCCGCCGCGCTGGGCAGCGCCGTGCTGTCGCGCGGCGTGGAGGAGCACGCGGGCTTCTCGACGCAGTCGGCGCGCGCCACCACCGACGCGCTCGGCGCGTACCGGATCGGGCTGGGCTGCGAGCTGGTCGCGGCCGTGCGGGCGCTGCGGATGCAGGGCCGCGCCCCCGCGGGCGGGCCGCTGAGGGCCGCCTTCGACATGGCCTCCGGCGTGCTGGACGAGCGCGTGGAGGACCGGCCCCTGGACACCGACATCGCGTCGGCGGCCGACCTGCTGCCCCGCCTGGCCCGCGCCCTGCGGCAGGCCACCGCGCCGCCGGGCACGACCCCGTCGCAGGACGGCCCGGCCGTCCCGCGGCGCTTTGCCGCGCACGACCCGCAGCAGCCGTAGCGCCGCACGGAGCGCGGCCGGGGCACGGGCGGTCATGCGGTCGCCGGGGCCGTGGACTCGCGCACGCGCAGGGCGGGCTCGCAGACGACGCGGCGGGCGGGGGAACGTTCCTCGATGACGTCCACCACCAGGCGGACCGCGGTGTCGACGATGCCGCCGATGTTCCAGTCGACGGTGGTGAGCGGCGGCGTGAGCAGGGCCGACATCGGATGGTCGTCGTATCCGCACACGGCCACGTCGCCGGGGACGGACAGGCCGAGCGCGCGCGTCGCCGCGTACACCCCGTAGGCGATCACGTCGGAGAAGCAGAAGACCGCCGAGGGGCGGCCGGGGCCCTCCAGCACCCGGCGGGCGGCGTCGGTGGCCTCGGCCAGCGACTGCTGCGCCACGACCACCTGGACGTCCAGGCCGAGCCGCCGGGCCTCGGCGTTGACGTGGACGTCGGCGGGGCGGTCGGGGGTGCTGGGACGGGTGGGGGTGAACACCGCGACGCGGCGGTGCCCGAGCAGGCGCAGGTGCTCCAGCGCCAGCGTCACGCCCCGCCGGTTGTCGAACACCACCTCGCCCTGGGAGTTGCCGCCCGCCAGGGCGTCGCCGATCGACACCACCGGCAGCGTCTCGGCCAGCTCGGCCCACAGCGGCGCGGACGGGTCGAGCGGCTGGACGATCAGCCCGTCCACCCGCTGGTCGCGCAGCCGCCGGGCCAGCGCCAGCTCGCGCTGCGGGTCGCCGACGGCGTCCACGATGAGCGCGTAGCGGTCGCGGGCCAGCAGGGCCCGGCCGATGCCCACGGCCAGGGACTGCTGCCAGTAGTCCTCCAGCGACCCGCACAGCAGCCCGACCAAGCCGGTGCGGCCGCTGGCCAGGGCGCGGGCGATCGGATGCGCCTCGTAGCCGAGCTGCTCGGCGGCCGCGCGCACCCGCTCCTGGGTCTCCTCCGACGTCTGGATGCCGCGCAACGCGTACGAGACGGCCGCAGGCGACAGCCCGGTCGCCTGCGCCACCTCTCTGATGGTCGCGCGCTTGCGCCTGTCTGGCACACCCCAACCCTAGAGGGCGGTGCCGACAGTCCCCAGGGTCCACTTGACGCGCCGACGGCTGAACCGGTTCACTGAAGCGGTTCAGTGATGCGGTTCAGGAGAGCCGACCGAGCCCCGGGGGGAATCGCGCATGCCCGGCGTGGACGTGCACCAGCATCTGTGGGGGGCTCCTTTGATCGAGGCCCTGCGCGCCCGCCGCACCCCGCCCCGGCTCGACGGATGGACGCTTCACCTGCACGGAGAGCCGCCGTACGAGGTCGATCCGGCCGACCACGACCCGGCCCGCCGCGCCGAGCTCGCCGCCGCCGACGGCCTGGACTCCGCGTTGGTCTCACTGTCCTCACCTTTGGGCATTGAATGGCTGCCCCCCGAGGACAGTCGGCCACTTCTGGACGCCTACCACGACGGCGCCGCCGCGCTGCCCGAGCCGTTCGGCGCCTGGGCGGCCGCGTGCGTGCGGGAGGTCGACGCCGACGCGCTCGACCGCGACCTCGACCGCGGTTTCGTGGGGCTCCAGCTGCCCGCCGACGCGCTGGCCGACGCCGCCGGATACGCCCGCTGCGCGCCCCTGCTGGACGTGCTGGAGCGGCGCGGCCTGCCGCTGTTCGTCCACCCCGGCCCGGCGCCCCGCATCGACGGCGACGTCCCGGCGTGGTGGACGGCGCTGGTGCCCTACGTGCAGCAGATGCACGCCGCCTGGTTCGCCTTCCGCGCCTACGGCCGGCCGCGCCATCCGCGCCTGCGCGTGTGCTTCGCGCTGCTGGCCGGGCTCGCCCCCGTGCACGGCGAGCGCCTGGCCGCCCGGGGCGGCGGCCGGGGCGAGGTCGATCCGGACGCCTTCGTCGAGACCTCCTCCTACGGGCCGCGCGCCGCCGACGCCGTGGTGCGCGCGCTCGGCGTCGACGTCGTCGTGCACGGCTCGGACCGCCCGTACGCGCCGCCCGCCGACCTCAAGCAGGGGGAGGCGGCCCGGCACGCCTTCCGCGTCGCCAACCCGTACCGACTGCTGCATGGAAAGGAGCGAACACATGCCGTCTGAGGCACTGCTGACCCCCTCGTCCCCCGGTGCCTCGTCCTGTCTGGCGAGCCTGCCCGCCAGGACGCTCGACAAGCGCGAGCTGCGCACCCTGGTCGACGCCCTGGCGCAGGAGCCCGGACTGTGGCGGCATCACGTCGCCTTCTCCGACGAGCAGCGGCACTACGCCTCGCTCCACCGCGACGAGTACGTCGACGTGTGGCTGCTGTGCTGGACGCCGCAGAACGACACCGGCTGGCACGACCACGACATCTCCTCGGGGGCGGTGCGCGTCGTCTCGGGCGCCCTGGAGGAGAGCAACCCGCGCATCGGCGGCGACCACGTCCGCACGGTCGTCACCGAGGGGCAGTCGTTCTGCTTCGGGCCCGACCACATCCACCGCCTGTCGGGCGTGGCCGAGACCAGCGTGTCCATCCACGCCTACTCGCCGCCGCTGTGGCGGCTCGGCCAGTACTCCATCGACCGCGACGGCGTGATGCGCCGCGTGTCCGTCAGCTACGCCGACGAGCTGCGTCCCCTGGACGCCCCCGCCTGAGTGCGCGTTGGAGGGGGCGGGCCGTCCGATCCCCGCTCACCGGCCGGAGGGCCCGCCCCTCTCCTCTCCCAGCGCCCGCGCACCCCGCGAACGTCACAGCGCCCCGGTCAGCCCGCGCCGCCGGGCCGCCCGGCGGTGCCGACCAGCTCGGCGGCGGCCGGGCGCGGCGCGGGAACGGCGGGCGGCGCCCCGTCCGCCCTCTTCGCCGGCCGCTCCCGCTCCGGCGCCGAGCGCAGCGCGGCCAGCGAGTCGCGCAGCCGCCGCCGCAGCCACGCCTGCCCCGGACGCTCCACCAGCCGGTACATCGCGTAGGCGGCCAGCAGCGACACCGCCGTGACCAGCGCCAGGGCCGTCCAGCGGTCCAGGGCCGGGTAGGCGCGGTCCAGCAGCGGCAGCGCGATCTGCGAGTGCGTCAGGTACAGCGGGTAGGTCAGGGCGCCCAGCACGGTCAGCCCGCGCCAGCGCAGCCACGCCAGCCGCCCGGTGGCCACCAGGATCATGACGAGGAAGATCCCGGCGACGGCGGCGGCCGCCGCCGTCTCGTCGGCGCCCTGGAACGCCACGTCGGTGCGCCAGGCGGCCCAGTGCGTCGCCAGCAGCCACGCCGCCGCCACGTACCCCCACAGCAGCAGCGTCGGCCCGAACCGGTGGACCAGGTACAGCGCCATGCCCGCGATGAAGTACGGGCTCCACGTCGGAACCAGCATGACCTGCAGGAACTTGTTCTCCGCCTCGTCGGCGAACACCCCGAGCAGCAGCCAGGCGGCCATGAACGCCAGGCAGGACCGGTAGGTGATGCCCCGGGCGGCCAGCAGCGCCACCAGGAAGTAGAAGTGCAGCTCGATCCAGAGCGTCCAGTAGACCGCGTCCACGTTCCGCAGGCCCAGGCCGGCCTGCAGCATGGTCAGGTTCGGCACCACCAGCCCCGGCACGCCCTTGCCGAGGCCGAACACCAGGTAGACGGCCGCGCCGAGCAGCACGCTGGCCCAGTAGGCGGGCATCAGCCGGGTCACCCGGGAGATGCCGAACTCGCCCGGACCGCGGTCCCACGCGCTCATCAGGATGACGAACCCGCTGATCATGAAGAAGAGGTCGACGCCGAGATAGCCGTACCGGGTGACCTCGCCCAGGCCGGGGAACACCTCCCGGGCGGGCTCCGGCCAGGGGCCCGAGCCGCCGAAGCCGGTGAAGTGGTACAGCACCACCGCCATGGCCGCGGCGAAGCGCAGCAGATCCAGTTCCCGCAGCCGGTCGCGTCGATTCACGACGGGGAAGGCTGGCGGCGGCGGGTGGCACCCCCGCATCGGCCAAATGAGCCGCCGGTGAACGCCACGTGTCGGGTAAGACCGCCCCTCCGGAGGCCCGCTCCTCAGTAGTATTCGGTGCGTCCCCGGAGAAATGGTGGTCACTTCATGACATCTCGCCGCGCCCGCCGCGGCGCGGCGATCGCCACGCTGTGCCTCGGCTCCCTGCTGGCGACGGGCTGTGGCGCGTTCTCCGAGCCGAGCCGCTCGAACGCCGCCGCCACGGCCGGGTCGGCGGCGTCGGCGTCGGCCGTGCCGCGCGCGCCGGTGGTCATGTTCCTCGGCGACAGCTACACGGTGGGCGAACGCGGCAGCCTCGTCGAGAACGCCTACGCCTCGGCGGCCGCGCGGCTGCTCGGCTGGCAGGTGATCGTCGGCGGCCGCGCCGGCACCGGATTCGTGCAGGGCAGCTCCGCCCGCACCCCGTTCGGGGTGATGTTCGAAAGCCAGCTCGGCTGGCGCCCGGCCCCCGACCTGCTGATCATCTCCGGCGGGCACAACGACGCGCGCGTCCCGAACGTGCAGGTCGGCCCGCCCGCCCGCGATCTGCTGACCCGGGCGCGGCAGCGCTGGCCCGGCACCCGCATCGTGCTGATCGGCCCGCTGTGGGGCAACGACTCGCCCCCGGCGGCCGCGCTGGCCGTGCGCGATCAGCTGCGCACGGTCGCCCAGCAGATGAACGTGCCGTTCATCGACCCGATCGCCGAGCGGTGGATCACCGGCAACCGCGCCGAGGGCACCGGCAACGCGGCGGTCTTCATCAAGAAGGACGGGGTGCACCCGACCCCGGAGGGCCACCGCTACATCGCCGCGCGCCTGGTGCAGGACCTGCGCCGCCTGCGCCTGGCCAACCCCTCCCGCGCGACCGCCTGACGACGCGCGCCGCCCCGCCCGCCCGGTGCGGGCGGGCCTAAGGCGGCGGGCGGCGGTCAGACGGGTCGGGCCAGGGAGAGCGAGAAGTCGCCCGCCGGGTCGGTCCAGAACTCGGCGAGGGCCAGGCCGGCGGCGCGCAGTTCGTCCTCCAGGCGCTCCCGGCGGAACTTGGCGGAGATCTCGGTGCGCATCTCCTCGCCCGCCGCGAACGACACCGCCAGGTCCAGCCCGCCGATCCGGACGTCCTGGTCGCGGGCCGAGCGCAGCCGCATCTCGATCCACTCCCGCTCGGCGTCCCACAGCGCGACGTGCTCGAAGGCGGCGGGGTCGAAGTCGGCGTCCAGCTCCCGGTTGACGACGTGCAGCACGTTGCGGTTGAACTCGGCGGTGACCCCGGCCGCGTCGTCGTAGGCGCGCACCAGGCGGCGCTCGTCCTTGACCAGGTCGGCGCCCAGCAGCAGCGCGTCCCCGTCGGCCATGCCCGCGCGCAGGCCGCCGAGGAAGCCGACGCGGGCGCCGGGCGGCATGTTGCCGATCGTCCCGCCGAGGAAGGCGATCAGGCGGCGCCGCCCGCCGGGCAGCAGGTGCAGGTGCTGCTCGTAGTCGGCGACGACGGGGCGCACCGCCAGGCCGGGGTGGTCGGCGGCGATCTGCCCGGCGGCCTCGGCGAGGAAGTCGCCGCTGACGTCCACCGGCACGTAGGAGCGCAGCGTGCCGTCCAGCGCCGCCAGCAGCAGCCGGGTCTTCTCCCCCGATCCGGCGCCCAGCTCCAGCAGCGTCTCGGCGCCGGTGGCGGCGGCGATGGCGGGCGCCCGCGCGGTGAGGATCTCCCGCTCCCGCCGGGTCGGGTAGTACTCCTCCAGCCGGGTGATCTCCTCGAACAGCGCGCTGCCGCGCTCGTCGTAGAACCACTTGGGCGGCAGCGATTTCGGGGTCGCGGTCAGCCCGTCGTGCACGTCGCGGCGCAGCGTCTTGGCCAGGTCGTCGGCGGTCAGGTACCGGTCCACGGGCGGCTCCCTTCACAGGGGGGTGACGCGGACCCCGGAGCCGAGGTCGGCGGTCACCAGCGATCGGTCGGGCACGGCCTGCCATCCGGACCCGTCGAGGGGTTCGGACGACAGCGTCACCGCCTCGGGACTGGCCCGGACGTGCAGGCAGTCGCCCCAGGTGGTGGCGGCGAGCGCGGTGCCGTCGGCGGCGAGCAGGTTGTAGCGGCCGGGGGCGAGGGCGGTGACGGTGCGCACCACGGCGGCCAGGCCCTCGGCCAGGGACGCGCCGTCGCGCCAGTGGCGGGCGGCGATGGCGAACAGCAGGGCCGAGTCGACGGCGGCGCGCGCGTCGGGCACCGGGGACAGGTCGCCGGCCAGTTCCCGCAGCTTGGCCTCGACTCCCGCGAACCCCTCCACCACGCCGTTGTGGCTGAACAGGCGGGGGCCGTCGCGGAACGGCTGGGCGCCGCTCTCGTCCACGGGGAAGCCGACGGTGGCCGACCTGATGGCGGCGACCGCGCATCCCGACGTCACGACGCGGGCGACCTCCCGGAAGGACTGGTCGGTCCATATGGGCTGCGCCCGGCGGAACCGGACCGCCTGCCCCGCGTGGTACCAGCCCACGCCGAACCCGTCGGCGTTCAGCAGGTTCCCCCGGGTCATGCGCGGGGCGTACGACTGGCGTTCCAGCGAGTGCTCCCCCTCGTACATCAGCGAGTGCAGCGTCACCGGCGTCCCGAGGTAGCCCACGTGCCGGCACATCAGGCGTTCTCCGCGTCGCGGGCCAGGCGGAACCCGGTGAAGATCTGGCGGCGGATGGGGAAGTCCCAGTTGCGGAACGTGCCGCGCACGGCGAGGGGGTGGGTGGCCCAGGAGCCTCCGCGCAGCACCTTGTAGTCGTGGCCGAAGAACACCTCGGAGTACTCCTTGTAGGGGAACCACCGGAAGCCGGGGTAGCCGTGGAAGTCGGTGGAGGTCCACTCCCACACGTCCCCCAGCATCCGCCGCACCCCGTACGCGGACGCCCCGGACGGGAAGGACCCCGCGGGGGACGGGCGCAGCATGCGCTGCCCCAGGTTGGCGCGGCCCTCCTCGTACACGTCGCCCCAGGGGTAGCGGCGGGAGCGGCCGGCGCCGGGGTCCCAGCGGGCGGCCTTCTCCCACTCGGCCTCGGTGGGCAGCCGCTTGCCCGCCCACCTGGCGTAGGCGTCGGCCTCGTACCAGCACACGTGCTGGACGGGCTCGTCCATGGGCACCGGTTCCACCTTGCCGAAGCGGCGGCGCAGCCACCGGCCGTCCTCGCGGGTCCAGAACGCGGGGGCGCGCTTGCCCGTGGTACAGCGCCACTCCCAGCCCTTGGGGTGCCACCACCGGGCGTCGTCATAGCCACCGGCCTCCATGAAGGCGAGGTAGGCGGCGTTGCTGACGGGCTCGGTGTCGATGTAGTAGGCGGGCAGGTCCACGATGTGTCCGGGGCGTTCGTTGTCGTAGGCCCAGGGGTCGTCCGAGGTGCCCATCTCGAACGGGCCCGCCTCGATGAGGACCTCGTCCGCGGGCGCGGTGTCACGGGCGGGGGCCGGTGCCTGCGGCGGGTCGAGCAGGGCGGGGGCGCCCTTGCGCAGCTGGTGCGTGGCCAGCATGGTCTCGTCGTGCTGGTGCTCGTGCTGCACGACCATGCCGTAGACGAACCCTTTCGCGGTCAGCGGCCCGGAACCGTCGAAGCGCACCGCGTCCAGCGAGTCGAGCACCTTGGCGCGCACGGTGGCGATGTACTCGCGGGCCTCCTCGGGGGGCAGCAGCGGAAGGCTGGGGCGTTCCGCGCGGGGGTGCTCGAACGCGTTGTACAGGTCGTCGATCTCGGGGCGCATGGCCTCGACGCCGGCGGCGGCGCGCAGCAGCCACTGCTCCTCGTAGTTGCCGACGTGCGCCAGGTCCCAGACCAGGGGGGACATCAGCGGGGACACCTGGGCGGTCAGCTCGGGCTCGTCGAGCGCCTCGGTGGTCAGGCCCAGGCTGCGGTCGCGCGCCGATTCCAGCTCGGCGGCGATGAGTTCCTTGAGGGCGTGTTCGTCAAGCGAGCTCAGCGGAGGCATGACGGGTTCCTTCACGGGTCGGTGCGCCGGGGCGCAGGGGCGGGCGAAAGGGGCCGGTGACGTCGTCGGCGGGGCACCGGCCGCGGTCGACGTAGCGTGCGGTGTACTCCTCCACGAGCGGGACAAGGTGGCGGGCGCCGAGCCGGGGCAGGGCGTCCAGCGCGGCGTGGAAGCAGGTGCGCGCGGCCCTGGCCAGGGCCGGGTCCGCGAGCGCGTCGCGGGCGGCGGTGTCCCACCGGTCGGCGACCGGTTCGACGGCGGCCTCGGCGGCGGCGGAGGCGCGCGGGTCGTCCAGCAGGGCGGTGGCGACGGCGACCGGGACCGCCCAGTACTCCCCGGGCAGCGCGTCGATCATGCGCAGTTCCAGCCAGCCGCGCGGCCGGACCGGCGGGAACAGCGTGGACAGGTGGTAGACGAGGTCGTCGAGCTGCGGCTCCCCCTCGGCCACCCACTCGCGGAAGGTCATGCCGGGGTCGGCCACCCAGTCCCCGGCGGCGGTGCGCACCACCATGACGCGGGCGTCCAGCGCGTACCGGGCCCACGCGTCGGCGGGGTCGGCGTCGGCGCCGGGCCGCAGGACGGGCTGGGTGCGGCACGGGTCCAGTGCGGTCCAGACGGCCTGCCGGGTGGAGCGCAGGCCGGTGCGGCGGCCGTTGCGCACCGGGGAGTTGGCGAACGCGGCGACGAGGACCGGGCCGAGCGCGTGCGCCAGCCGCCACCGCCGCGCCGCACCGGCGGTGTCCGCGCCGATGTCAAGGCTCACCTGGACGGATGCGGACGTGCACATCATCGTCATGCCCGCGTCGGTGAAGCCGCGGCGGTCGAAGTAGCTGCGCATGCACTGGTAGCGGGGGTGCTCGGCCTGGAACACCGGGCGGCGCACCGGGTCGATGCCGTGCCCGGCCAGGACGAGCCCGGCGGGTGCGAGCGCGCCGCGGACGTGCGCGATGTCGGCGGCCAGGCCGCGGTGCGCGGGGCCGAGCCCGGGGAACGGCGCCGAGCTGAGCTCCAGCTGCCCGCCCGGCTCGTAGGTGATGCTGCTGCCGCGCGGCGGCGGGCCGGACCGGTCCAGCAGGGCGCGCAGCCGGGCGGGCGGCACCGGCGCGCCGGGCGCGGCGCGGTCGAGCACCAGCCACTCGGTCTCCGCGCCGACCGTGCCGGGCGGCCCCTTCTTGAAGCAGACGCCGCGTATGTACTGGTGGACCTCGTCCACGGTCAGGCCGGCCACGGGCACCCCCGGGGGTCGAGACGGTCTTCGGCGACGGTCTCCAAGCCTTCCCCGGTGAACCGGATCACATATCCAGCAATCTTCAGAAAAGTTAGGGAAACAATCCCAACTACCCACCCCGTCGCGGATTGCACTAGAGTCCCGTTTCCCACCGTTTTGTCCCACCTGGGGGTGCCGGCCCAGGTCACGACGGAGGAATGATGCGCGCGGACCCGGGAGCCCTCTACGACGCGCACGCCGCCCGGCTCTACGCCTACTGCTGGTCGCTGGTGGGCGACCGCGCGGCGGCGGACGCCGTCACCAGCACGTTCGTCGCGACGGTGCGCCACCCGCCGCGCGGCGACACGGTGCTGTGGCTGTACGCGCTGGCCCGCTCGGCCTGCATGGAGCTCGGCGCCCTGGACGGCCTGCCGGACGGCGCCTTCCGGAGCCGCCCGGCGTCCGCGCGGCCCGCCTCGCCGGGCGACCCGCTGCTGCGCGCCGCCGCCGGTCTGCGCGCCGACCACCGCGAGGTGCTGCTGCTGTGGGCCGGCGGGTGGCTGGAGATCGACGACATCGCCCGGGTGGTGGGCGTCGCCCCCGACACCGCGCGCGGGCTGCTGCACGCCGCCCGCACCCGGCTGGAACGCGCCGTCCTCGACGCGCTCATGCGCGCCCCCGCGCACACCCCGGCGCACCTGGAGCTGATCGGCGCGTTCGAGAAGGGCGGGCTGCCCCGGCTGCTGGCCCGCCGCGTACCGGACCGGCCGCCGCGCGAGCTGCGCGAACGCGTGCTGGCGGCGTGCGAGGTCGAGGCGCGGCGGACGCTGCCCACCGTCACCGCGGGCGGTCCGCTGGTCGTCATCGGCGGCGCGGCCGGGCCCGAGCCCACGTCCCCGGACGCCGGCCGCTCCAAGGCGAGGAAGAAGGCCAGGAAGGTCGGCGCCGCCGCGAGCCTGGCCGCGGCCGCCGCCGCGGCGGTGGGCATGCTGATCTCGTGGCCGGTGGGCAAGGGCGGCGGCTCGGCCAAGCTGGTGCCGACGTCGGGCAGCGACCGCGCGGAGGCAGGCTCGGCCCGCCCGTCGGACGGCTCCTCCGGCGGCGCGTCCGACGCCGCGCGCTCCGGCGGCCTGAGCACCGGCCCGCTGACCCAGAGCAGCCGACCGGCGGCACCGTCGTGGGCGGGCACCGGCGCGTCCGGCGCGCCCCCGGGCCGGGGCGGCGGCACGCCGTCCGGCGGAGGCGGCTCGTCGGCCGCACCCGGCGAGAAGCGCCGCGCGACCGGCAGGCCGGCCGCTCCGGGATCGACGTCGCCGGGCGCACCGACCCCCACCGCGTCGTCGCCCACGCGGACGCCGACGGGGACCGCGACGCCCGCCGACCCCGCGCCCGAGCGCCCGACGTCGCCGTCGAGCCCGCCGCCCGCCGCGTCGCCCGACCCCTCGGCCGCCCCCGCGCCGACGTCCAACCCGGCGCCGAGCCCGAGCGAGGACTGACCCCGGCGGCCTGCGCGGGCGCTAGCGGGCGCCCTCGATGCGGCCCATCACCAGCCGCGGGTGGAAGTAGCTGATCGGCACGCGTTCGCTGTCGGTGACGCACACGATCCGGTAGCCGTTGCGGCCGTCCTCGTCGGGGGTCTGGAAGTCCTCGGGCGCGAACGCGCCGCGCCGCTCCATCTCCTTGAACCAGCGGCCGAGGGCGTACACGTCGGGGAAGGACTCCTGCCCCATGCCGCGTTTGCCGAGCGTGTAGGTGACCTCGAAGGTGCACCCGTCGGGGGGGTAGTCGGTCATATCCGCCCCTCGCCCCGGCAGACCCCGCACGTGTGGCCCCTGTGCGTGCCCGTCCCCTTGCATCCAGGGCAGGGACGCGTGGGCGGTTTGCTGTGCTTGCCCAAGGCTTCTGCCCCCCTCCGTTCGGCGGCCAAGTCTATGACGGCCGCGCGGCGGCGCAGGCGTCTTCCGGACGGCCGGCCGGCATATCCCGTTCATGCCCGCACGGCACGAGATCCACTGGCGTGATGCATTGCGGGAATGCCACACTTCGCTCATGACCGCGACCGCCCCCCAGGCCCGCCCCGCCGGTCCGCAGGTCCGCCCCGCCCGCCCGGAGCCGCTCGGGCGCCGCGAACGCAAGAAGCGGCAGACCCGGCAGGCCCTGGTCGACGCCGCGTTCCGGCTGTTCGCCGAGAAGGGGTTCGACGCCACCACCGTCGACGAGATCGCCGAGGCCGTCGAGGTGTCGTCGCGCACCTTCTTCCGCTACTTCGCCTCCAAGGAGGACGTGGCGCTGACCTTCCAGGAGGAGCAGCACCACGCCATCATGCGGATGGTGGCCGAGCGGTACACCGACGAGCCGATCATGACGGCGCTGCGCCGCATCGCGGTCGACGCCACCCGCGCGGCCGAGCGCGGCGAGCTGGGGTTCGACCCGGCGCGCTTCCGCTGCCTGCTCGACCTGACCGCCGGCAGCGCCACCCTCATGGCGGGCAGCCTGGAGCTGGCGCAAAAGAAGCAGGCCGAGATGACCCGGCTGGTCGCCGAGCGGATGGGCGCCGACCCCGCCGTGGACGTGCGGCCGCACGTGGTCGCGGCCGCCGCGGTGTCGGCGTTCCGCGCCGCCGCCGAGGCGATGCGCTCGCCGGAGATGGGCTACGAGCGGATGTCCGACGCGGTCGACGACGCCTTCGCCGTCCTGGAGCAGGGGCTGAACTTCCCGCCCGGGCGGCCCTAGCCCGGCTCACCGCAGGGCGCCGAGCACCAGTCCGCTCGTCGGGACGCCGGTTCCGGCCGTCACCAGCACGTGCTCGACGCCGTCCACCTGGTTCACCGAGGTGCCGCGGATCTGCCGCACGGCCTCGGCGATGCCGTTCATCCCGTGGATGTAGGCCTCGCCGAGCTGGCCGCCGTGGGGGTTGACCGGCAGCCGGCCGCCGAGCTCGATGCCGCCGTCCCGGACGAAGTCCGCGGCCTCGCCCCGTCCGCAGAACCCCAGCTCCTCCAACTGCATCAGGACGAACGGCGTGAAGTGGTCGTACAGGATCGCGGTCCGGATGTCGGCGGGCGCCAGGCCGGACTGCCGCCACAGCGCCGCGCCGACCCGGCCCATGGCGGGCAGCGACGCCAGGTCGCCGCTGTAGTAGCCGAACATCATCATCTGGTCCGGGCCGGTGCCCTGCGCGGCGGCCGCCACCACGGCGGGCGGGTGCGGCAGGTCCCTGGCGCGTTCCACCGACGTCACCACGAGCGCCACGCCGCCGTCGGACTCCTGGCAGCAGTCCAGCAGGCGCAGCGGGTCCACGATCCACCGGGACGCCTGGTGGTCCGCCAGCGTGATGGGGCGCCCGTGGAACCACGCCTTGGGGTTGGTGGCCGCGTGGCGCCGCATGGCCACCGCCACGCGGCCGAAGTCCTCCCCGGTCGCGCCGTAGTCGTGCATGTAGCGGCGGGCCTGCATGGCCACCCACGCCGCCGGGGTGGCGAACCCGTACGGCAGGTGCCAGGAGAACTCCAGCCCCGTGGAGTCGGCGCGGCCGGAGCGGGCGGCCTGCCCGAACCGGTGCCCGGAGCGCTCGTTGAACGCGCGGTAGCACACCACCGCGTCGGCCTGCCCGGTCGCGACGGCCATCGCGGCGTGCGCGACCGTGCCGCACGCGGCGCCGCCGCCGTAGTCGACCCGGGAGAAGAACCGCAGCCCGGGGATGCCCAGCTCGCGCTGCACGGCGATCTCGGAGCTGGTGTCGGCGGTGTAGGTGACCAGGCCGTCCACGTCGGACGGCGCCAGCCCGGCGTCGCGGATCGCGGCCAGGCACGCCTCGACGGCCAGCCGCAGCTCCGACCGGCCCGACTCCTTGGAGAACTCGGTCGCGCCGATGCCGACGACGGCGGCCCTGCCCGAGAGGCTCACGCGCCCTCCTTCAGCTTGACGGTCGCGGTCACGTGGTCGCCGAGGCTCACCGCGCCGCGCACCTTGAGCGTGGTCGCGTCCACGCGTTCGGCGTACAGGCGCAGGGTGTCGCCCGCGTAGGCGGGGACGCCGAGCCGTACGGCGATGCCGCCCAGCGTCGCGCCGGGGGCGGCGGCCAGGGCGGCGCGCTGCACCAGGCCCATGGTCGTGAGGATGTTGAGGAAGATGTCCTTGGTGCCCTGGGCGCGGGCCAGCGCCGTGTCGTGGTGGACGGGGTTGAAGTCGCGCGTGGCCAGGGCGGTGGCGATGACGAACGTGGGCGTCAGCGGGATCTCCAGCAGCGCCGGTTCGGCGGGCCCGGGAGGAGGTTCGTCGTCGGGGGCGTCGGCGGGGACCCACTGCGGCAGCGTCAGCTCGTCGTCGACGTGCTCGAACGCGACGCGGACGGGCATGCCGACCGTCACCTCGCCCGGGTCGCAGCGCAGGACGTTGCCGACGACCCGCACGCCCTCCTCCAGCTCGACCACGGCGACGACGAACGGCGGCGTCCGGCCGGGCACGGGCGGATGGTGGTGCACCACGTAGCTGTGCACCTGGCCGCGTCCGCTCGCCACCACGTGGTCGCGTCGGAGCGAATGGCAGGACGGGCACATCGGCCCGGGCGGGTGGCGCAGCTCGCCGCAGTCGGCGCACCGCTGGATGCGCAGCTCGCCGGCCTTGGCGCCCTCCCAGAAGAAGGCGGTGTCCGGGCTGGTCACCGGCCTCATCGGGGGCGCGTTCCCGGCGCGGCGGCGCCCGCTGGGCCGGAACTTCAGCACGCGGAACAGCATCTCGGCCACGCGCCGACCGTCGGCGTCGTACCAGGTCTGGTACCAGGTGACGAAGTAGCCCTCGCCCATCGCGGTCCGCTTCGGGCCGGTCAGGCCGCCGAACCGCATCGCCGGGCGCAGGTGCTCGCCGACCCGCACGTACCGGTCGTAGGTCTGCTCGCAGTTGGTGGCGACCACGCCGGTGTAGCCGTGGTCGTCCAGCATGCCCAGCACCTCGTCGGCCGCCGACCCGCCCTTGTCGGCGACCAGGCCGGGCATCGACCACACCTGGATCATCGCGGGCGGCGCGAACCGCGACCAGTCGCCGGTGTCGCCGAGCGCCTGCGTCCAGTTGCGGATCATCGCGGCGTTGACGGGGTCGGGGCAGGGCTGCCCGGGCCGCTCCCCGGCGGCGGCGAGCCGCCGCGCCGCCTCGGTCAGCCGGTCGTGGACGGACGGTTCCGCGGCCGCCTGCTTGGCCGCCTGCTGCGTCGTCGTCATCGGTGGACCTCCTAGCGGGGGGCGCGCGGCAGGCCGAGGCCGAGCATCGCGATGAGCTCGCGCTGCACCTCGTTGACGCCGCCGCCGAACGTCAGCACCACCGCGCCCTTGACGCCGTGGTCGAGCACGCGCATGAACTCGGCGGTGTCCGGGTCGCCGGGGTCGCCGAACCGGGCCAGCACGTCGCCGACGATCCGGCCGACCTCCTGCATCCGCTCCGAGCCGTAGATCTTGGTGGCGGACGCGTCCGGGGCGGCCAGCCAGCCCAGGTCCTGGTTCGCCGCGACCTGCCAGTTCAGCAGCTCGTTGACGCGCAGGTAGGCGTGCACCCGGGCGACGGCGCGGCGCACGTCCGGATGCTCGATCAGCGGCCTGCCGTCGCGCCCGGCGGCGGTGCGCGCCCAGCGGACGAACCGGTCGTAGGTGTGGCCGATGTTGCCCGCCGGGCCGAGCGTCACCCGCTCGTGGTTGAGCTGGTTGACGATCAGGTCCCAGCCCTTGTTCTCCTCCCCGACCAGCATCCCGACCGGGACGCGCACGTCCTGGTAGTAGGTGGCGTTGGTGTGGTGGCGGCCGTCCATGGTGACGATCGGCGTCCACGAGAAGCCCGGGTCGCGGCAGTCCACGATCAGCATGGAGATGCCCTTGTGCTTCTTGGCGCCCGGGTCGGTGCGCGCCGCCAGCCAGATGTAGTCGGCGTAGTGCGCACCGGAGGTGAAGACCTTCTGCCCGTTGACGACGTAGTGGTCGCCGTCGCGGACCGCCGTGGTGCGCAGCGACGCCAGGTCGGTGCCCGCGCCCGGCTCGCTGTAGCCGATCGCGAAGTGGCACTCCCCCGCCAGGATGCGCGGCAGGAACGTGCGCTTCTGCTCGTCGGTGCCGTACTGCAGCAGCGTCGGCGCCACCGTGTTCAGCGTGATGATCGGGTACGGGACCTCGGCGCGGGCGATCTCGTTGGCGAAGATCTGCTGCTCGACCGGGCCGTAGCCGCGTCCGCCGTACTCCTCTGGCAGCGCCACGCCGAGCATGCCGTCGCGGCCGAGCCTGCGGCAGTGCTCCATGTACGCGGTGCCGAACGGGTCGTCGGCGATCGCGGCGCGCTGCTCGGGGGTCAGGCAGCCCCGGAAGTACTCGCGCAGCTCGGCGCGCAGCTTCTTCTGCTCGTCGGTGAGGTCGATGAACACGGGTGGCGCTCCTTTTAGTTCCCGGCGGCGACGAGCGCGCCGAGTGCGTCGAGCTGGTCGTCGGCGCCGCCGAGCAGGTGGCACACCTGCTTGCCCCAGGCGAACCGGCGGTGCAGCGGGTAGGTGACGTCCAGGCCGATGCCGCCGTGCAGGTGCTGGCAGGTGTACAGGGCGCGCGGCACCGGATCGCAGGCGTTGTAGGCGGCGACCGCGAGCACCTCGTCGGCGTCGGGCAGCGACTCGGCGAACCGCCATACGCCCGCCCACATGGCCACGTCCACCGCGCGTTTGGCGATGTAGACGTCCCCGACCTGCATGGTGACCGCCTGGAACTGCGCCAGCGGCCGGCCGAACTGCTCGCGCGTCTTGACGTGGTCGGTGGTCAGCTTCAGCGCGCTGCCGACGACGCCGGAGGCGATCGCGACCGCACCGGCGACGGCGGCGCGGCGCAGCGTCCGCCATGCCTCGCCGCCGGTGCCGCCGCCGAGCAGGGCGTCCGCGCCGACCCGCACGCCCGCCAGCTCGACCCGCGACAGCGGCTCGGTGGTCGCCGACGGCTGCGGGGTGAGCGCCACCGCGTCCGGCTCCACCAGGAACACCTCGACGTCGCCGCCGTCCAGGCGGGCCGGGACGAGGATGCGCGACGCCTCCGCCGCGTACGGCACGAACGTCTTGACGCCGTCCAGCATGTAGCCGCCGCCGTCGCCGCGGGCGGTGGCGGCGACCGTCCCGGACGGGCCGGGCTCGCGGAACGCGCCGGTCAGCACCGTGCCGCCCTCGCCGAGCGGCTCGAGCAGCGCGCGCTGGGCGGGGGTGCCGTGCCGCGCGATCGGGACGGCCGCCAGCGCGAGCGCCGCGTACAGCGGCACCGGCGCCGTGTGCGCGCCCGCCTCCCGCAGCAGCACCGCCATCTCGACGGGGCCGAGCCCGGCGCCGCCCGCGTCCTCGGGCAGGCACACGCCCAGCAGCCCGGCCTGCGCGAGCGCCTTCCAGGCGGCCGCGTCGTAGGGGGCGCCGCTCTTCTCGAACGCCTCCAGCCGCTCGGGGGACGCCTCGCGTCCGAGCACGTCGGCGGCGAGGTCCCGCAGCTCCCGCTGGGTCTCGTCGAGATCGAAGTCCACGTCAGTCGCTCCCTTTCGGCGAGGGCTCGGGGTCCAGCAGGTGGAGGCGGCCGCGCCGGGCGAACTCGGCGCGCAGGGCGGCCGCGTCGCCGGGGGTCATCCGGCGGTAGGCCAGGTCCCGGCCGGGCCGCCACCACACCGGGTCGCCGGTGCGCCAGCCCTCCCGCGCCAGCCGCCGCTTGAGGATCTTGTTGGACGCGGTGGCGGGCAGCTCCCGCGCCACCCGCACGTACCGGGGCGCCCACTTGGGGCTCATGTCGGCGCGGCCGCGCAGGTAGGCGGCGAACGCCTCGGGATCGAACCCGCCGTCGGCGACCAGGGCCGCCATCACCTGGTCGCCGGACGCGGCGTCCGGCACCCCGTACACCGCCGCCGCCCGCAGCCCCGGCAGGTCGGCGAGAACGCGTTCCACCTGCACGGCGCCGAAGTTCTCCCCGTCCACGCGCAGCCGGTCGGCGGTCCGCCCGGCGAAGAACACGTGGCCGTCGGCGTCGGCGTAGGCGAGATCGCCGCTCCAGAACATGCCGTCGCGCAGCCGGTCGGGGGCGTCGTCGTTGTAGTAGCCGTCGAACAGGCCGAGCCCGCCGGTGCCGACCAGCTCGCCGATGGCCTCGTCGCCGTTGACGAGCCGTCCGGCCGCGTCGAACCGGGCGGGCGGGCACTGCGCGCCGGTCTCCGGGTCGAGGATCTTGACACCGTCGCCGAGGCGGCCGAGCGCGCCGGGCGGGCCGTGCGGGTCGGGGGTGAAGGCGATCGCGGTCTCGGTGGAGCCGTAGCCGTCCACCACATGGCAGCCGAACCGGTCGGCGAACGCGCGCTGCTCGGCCGGGGCCGCCTCGTTGCCGAACGCGACCCGCAGCGGGTTGGCGGCGTCGTCGGGCGCGGGCGGCACGGCCAGCGCGTACGACAGCGCCTTGCCGACGTAGTGCAGGTAGGTGCAACCGTATGCGCGCACGTCCGGCAGCAGCCCGGACGCCGAGAACCGGCGGCGCAGCACCAGCTCGGCCCCGGCGGCCAGCGCGGGCGCGTAGGCGGCCATGACCGCGCCGGAGTGGAACAGCGGCATCGGGCAGTACACCACGTCGTCCGGCGTCAGCAGCCGCTCGGCCAGGTCGCGGCCGGGGACGGCGACCTTGCGGTGGGTGACGCGCACGGCGCGGGGGCGGCCGGACGTGCCCGACGTGAAGATCAGCATGAGCAGCGTCGTGTCGGTGACACCGGTGACATCGGGCAGGGGCGCACCGGCGTGCCGCGAGAGCCGGTCGGCATAGGGCCCGCCATCGGCGTCCAGCACGGGAAGCCCGGTCGCCTTACCCACGGCGGCGGCCGTGGCGGCGTGCGCGGACTCGGTGACGATCACGTCGCAGTCGGCGCGGCCCGCGTCCCCGGCCAGCTCGGCGGCCGACCGGGTGGTGTTCAGCGCGACCAGCACCGCCCCCGACAGCGCGGCCCCGCCCAGCAGGAACAGCAGCTCCGGGACGTTGTCCAGCAGCACGCCCACGTGCAGCGGCCGCCCGGCCGGGTGCGGCTCGGCCGACAGCCAGGCGGCCCGGACGGCGCACTCGGCGACCGTCTGCCGCCAGGTCCAGGCGCGTCCGTCCTCGGCGCGGCGCAGGCCGGGCCGGTCGTCGGCGGCCCGCGCCGTCAGCATCGCCGCCACGGTCACCTGCCCGCCCGCCTTTCGCCCGTCCGGACCACACGGCGCAAACTAGAACAGATTCTAGTTATTGTCCAGGGTTCCGGCCGGACACCCCGTTCACACCGCCCACCGGGCACCCCCGCGGAAGGTTCGCACGGCCCGGCGAAACGGATTCAGATAACACGTTCTCGCCGGAAGGTAAGCTGGGCCCGCACGACGCGAGGGGACCGCGAGGAAGGGAAGCGACCGTGACCGCAGAGCCGACGACCACCGACGACAGCACGGCCGGTGCGGGTCGGCAGGGCGGCCGCTCCCGCAGCCAGCTGCAGCGCCGCCGCCGCATCGTGCAGGCCGCCGCCGCACTGGCCTCGCGCGGCGGCGTGGAGGCCATGCAGATGCGCACCGTGGCCGAACGCGCGGGCGTCGCGCTCGGCACCCTCTACCGCTACTTCCCGTCCAAGATGGACCTGGTGGTGGCCGTGGTCAGCGAGGAGCTGGACCTGCTGGAGGGCAGCGTCGAACGCCGCCCGCCGCGCACCGACTCCCCGCCCGGCCGCACGGTGGAGGTGCTCATGCGCGCCACCCGCGGTCTGATGCGCGAACCCGAACTGGCCGACGCGCTGATCCGCTCCCTGCTGCTGTCGGACGTACGCACCGACATCGGCGACCGCCTCGCCGCCCTCCTGCTGCGCGCCGCCGCGGGCCCGGGCGCCGACATCCCCGACGACGACCCGCGCCGCGTCGTCGTCCGCGCCCTCACCAGCGTCTGGACCATGGAGATGATCGAGATGCTGCGCGGCCGCGCCACCGCCGAGGAGTCCCAGGCCCGCCTGGAGATCGCCGCCGCCCGCCTGCTGCACGACTTCTGACCTGGGAATCCGGGCGGCCCGCCGGTCACCACTCCTCGTCGTCCAACTGGACGAAGGCGCCCGCCAAGCGCCGCCACCACGGCGGCCGCGGCGCCTCGCGCCGCCCGTACACCGGCGTGCGCACCTCCGCCGGACGCGGCGCCGCAGTGACGGGCCGCGGCACCGCAGGCCACCCGGCCCGCGCGGCCTCCAGACACCGGCCGAGTTCGACGGGGTCGCAGGACCCCACCAGGTGCACCCGGCCGGACGCGTCCCGCACCAGGCCCCACAGCTTGCCGGTGTGCTCCCCGCGCCATACCTGCGCCCCGGGGAACCGGGCGCGCAGCACCGAGAGCGCCTGGTCGGCGTTCTCACCGGCGGTCACCGCTGGGCCTCCGCGCCGCCCGACCGCTCGGCGAGGTGCATCATCACGTAGAGCGCCGCGTCGTCGGTGTGCTCGCCGTCGGCCTCGGCGATCGGCTCGCCGCGCGACGTCCAGAACCACGGCCTGCCGCCGTCCTCGGGCCGGGGGCGGCACGTGATGGTGTCACAGGCGTCCGGGTCGCCCTCGACCGCGACACGAAGCCCGTCCGCGCCGCACTCGACGACGAGTCCGCGCATGGACAGCCGCAGGCTCAGCGGCCACAGCGGGTCACGGGTGTCCGCACGCTCGTCCATAGTCGGTTCCTTCCTGCCGTCCTCGTCTTCGTGGGCGGACGGTCTCGGTCCCCTCCCACGGCGGACCGGCGGCCACCGCGCGTCCGCACGGCAGATTCAAAGCGCTGCGAACCCGTCACGGAACGTAGACAATGGCAGCACCTTCGGGGACACCCCCGCGCTGTCCCCGGCCACCCCGAACGAAAGGGTGTGAGGTGCCATGGAGCACGAGCGTCCGGCGTGGGCCGAACGCTTGCGCACCGAGCGCGAGTCGCGCGGCTGGGGGACCTTCGAGATGGCCCGGCAGCTACGCCAGGCCATCGGGATCACCAGCCACCCCGCGAACAAGGTCAAGGCGCTGGCCCGGCAGATCGCCCGTCACGAGAACGGTTACGTCTACCCCCGGGACTGGGTCACCGCCTACGCCAAGGTGTTCGACATCCCCGATACGGAACTCCGCCCCCCACCGAAGACAAACCCCCCTCAAACGAGCGACGATGGTGGACACCCATCCACCTCGCCCCAAGGGGGTGGCCCCACGAACCGCCGAGACGCCCTGAAACTGGGAGCCGCCGTCGCCGTCACCCCCGAGGTCCTGCACAAGGTCCTCCCCGACACCGCAGCCGAGGCGATGGAGTTCACCCGACGCGCCAACACCACCGCCATCGGCCACGGCACGTTCGACCACCTGGAATCGGTCATCGTCGCTCTCGACCGCAAGTACAACGTCGATCCGCCCGCCGACCTGTTCAGCACCGCGCACACCTACCGGCACCGGGTCGCCGAACTCATCGAGGGACCGCGGACGCTCAAGGAAGCCCGCGAGCTCTACGTCTGCGCGGCGTGGTTGTCGGAGATGCTCGCCTGGCTGGCGCATTGCCTTGGTGAACCGCTCGCCGCCGAAGCCTGGGCACTCGACGCGTTCCACCACGCCGACCAGGCCGGGCACGACGAGTTGTGCGCGTGGGCCTGTGACGCCATGGCCTCGGTCGCGATCTACCACGACCAGCCCGCACGAGCCGTCGCCGCAGCCCGGCGGGGCGTCGCCAAGGCGCCCGGACGGCATCCGCTGGCAGTCCATCTGCGCACCCAGGCCGCCCGCGCTCACGCCCGGCTGGGCGACCGGGAGGCGTGCGAGGAGATGTTCCGGCAGGCCCGCGACCTGCACGAACTGCTACCGGCGCGTGCTCCGCTCCGGCTCGCCCTGGACACGGCCGACCTGGCCCCCTTCGCCATCACCGGGCATGCGACGCAGGCGTATCTGTGGCTGGGCGACACCGAGCAGGGCGACTTCCGCCGCGCCAAGCAGCACGCCCAAGCCGCCATCGACGCTCAACTGGCCTTGCCCGCCCGGTCACGTTCGCCCATCAGGGAAGCCATGGCCCACATCGACCTCGCCATCGCACAGGCCCACCTGGGAGAACCGGAAGAGGCCGCCGCACTGGGACAGCAGGCGCTCACCACCGCACGCCGGGTGGATCCGGTGCGACGCCGCGCCGAGGATCTTCATCGGGTGCTCAACGACCGCTACCGCAAGCTGAACGCCGTCCGAGACCTCCGAGAGGCATACCGCCAGAACCGGCCGACAAAGTGACGATGCGACGCGGTCGTATCCGTGCGCCGATATCCACCAAGCCGGTTCGTCTGAGAGGGCCGGGTAGATGAAGCGCCGAGTCGCCCTAGGGTTGGGAATGGCGGCTGCCGTCGCCCCCGAGGTCCTGCAAGAGGTCCTTCACGAGAGCACGGCCGAGGCGATGGAGTTCACCCAGCGTGCCAACGCCACCGCCATCGGACGCGGTACGTTCGCGCATCTGGAGTCTGCGCTCGCCGCTCTCGACCGGAGCTACAACATCGATCCGCCCGCCGCCGTCTTCAGCACCGCACGCGCCTACCGCCTCTGGGTCGCCGAACTCATCGACGGTCCGCGCACTCTCAAGGAAGCCCGCGAGCTCTACGTCTGCGCGGCATGGTTCTCGGAGACGCTCGCCTGGCTGGCGCACGACCTCGGCGACCCGCTGGGCGCCGAGGCATGGGCGATCGACGCCTTCGAGCACGCCGAACAGGCCGGGCACGACGAGTTGTGCGCATGGGCCACCGACGCCATGGCCTCGATCGCGATCTACAACAACCGGCCTGCACGCGCCCTCGCGGCAGCGCAGCGCGGCATTGCCAAAGCAGCGGCGCGACACCCGCTGGCGGTCCGCCTGCGTGCCCAGGCGGCCCGCGCTCACGCCCGGCTCGGTGACCGGGACGCGGTCAAGGAGATGTTCCGGCAGGCCGGGGAGGTGTACGAGCGGCTGCCTGCCCGCGCCCCGCTGCGCTTCGACACGAGCACAGGCCACTTGGCGACGTTCGCCATGACGTCGTACCCGGCGTCAGCGTACATCTGGCTCGGCGACGCCGAATGCGGTGACTTCGCCCAGGCCAGGACGTACGCGCAAGCCGCCATCGACGCGCAACTGGCGTTGCCGGCCGCGTCCCGCTCCCCCAGCCGGGAGGCCATCGCACGCATCGACCTCGCCATCGCGCTGACAAAGCTGGGAGAACCGGAACAAGCCGCAGCACTGGGACAGCAGGCGCTCGGCACCTCACGCCTCGTGGACTCGGTGCGTTCACGAGCGGGCGACCTTGAGCACGTGCTCACCGTCCACTATCCGGACCTGCCCGTGGTGCGAGACCTCCAGGAGGCGTACCGCCAGAACCGGCCGACGAGGTGACGGTCGAGCGAGGCAGCCGGATCCGAGCCGAACATCCGCGCACCGCATCCACGAAGCCGGCAGTCCAGAAGCGGCGGGCGGATGGAACACCGAAACGCCCCGGCGCCCGCAGTGACGGCAGCCGTCACGCCCGAGGAGGCCGCCGCCCTGGGACAGCAGGCGCTCACCACCGCACGCCGGGTAGATCCGGCGGGATGACGGTTGGAGGCGGGCCCTGGGGGCCGTGCAGGATTTTCGGGAGGTGTATCGGAGCAGCCGGACGGTGAGGTGACGGTGGGCGAGGCGGTCAAGTCCGAGTTGAACATTCGGGCGCCGTATCTGAAGTTGATCAAAGACGGGGTGAAGACCGTCGAGGTGCGGGTCGGGTATCCGAGTATGCGCAGGATCCGGGCCGGGCAGGAGTTGACGTTCGTGTCCGGGGACGAGCGCGTGCCGACCCGTGTGATCCGGGTGGCCGAATACTCCTCGTTCGAGGCGATGCTCGACCGGGAGGATCCTCGGGCGATCGGGGGTGATCTCGGGGAGGATCGCGTGGAGTTGCTGAGGGTCATCCGCGGCATCTACCCGCCGGAGAAGGAAAGGCTCGGTGTGCTGGCTATAGAAATCCAGCTTCTCCGGTAGTCATTTCTCCCCCAAGTGGGCGAAAGGGGTTGCCCGGTGGCGGTGCGTGCGCGTGTTGGCACGCGAAGGAACAGGCGCGCGTGGATGGGCCGGGCTAGCCTGGGTGCCATCCCCCCACCCCGGATGGAGAAGGTGTGCCAGTGACCGAGCAGCAGCCGGTGCTCAGCGACGGCGTCATCATCGAGTTCATCGATGGCAAGGACGTGCCCGTGGACCACAAGGACTTCGGTGACCGGGCCGTGGTGATGCGCGACGCCAAGAACCCCGACGGCCCGATCCTGTACTTCACCGAGGCCGAGTGGGACGCCTTCATCGCCGGCGTCAAGGACGGCGAGTTCGACGACCTCCTGGAGGAGGAGCCTCCGCAGGAGCAGGCCCAGGCCTAGGAGATCCGCGCGGTGCGGGTGTCGCCCAGCAGGACGAACCGCCCGTTCCGCACCTGGTAGGCGTAGACGGCGGCGTCGATGATCTCGCCGTTGGTGGCGAACCGGATCCGCTGGGTCACCCCCTCCCGGTCCATCGAGCCGAGATGGGCGTTGATCTCCTCGCCGGTGCGCTTCCCCGCGGCCAGCGCGTCCAGGACGGCGTTCGCCGCGTCGTAGCCCTCGGCCGCGAACATCTCCGGCTGCGCTCCGCCGTTGGCCTTGGCGTACCGCTGCTGGAAGTCGGCGTATCGCGGCGGGGCCGCCTCCGCGGACGCGCCGGCGTTGAGGCAGGAGCAGGTGAGCACCGCGTCCTCGGCCGCCGTGCCCGCCAGGGTGGTCAGCTCGGGATCGAACGAGCCGTCGGTGAGGTAGAAGCGGGCGCGCACGCCCTCCCGGCGCGCTTGTTTGATCAGCGGCGCGGCCTCCGTGTAGACGCCGCCGTAGAACACCGCGCCGACGCCCGACCGCTTCATCTCGCGGACGACGGCGGAGAAGTCCCGCGCCTGCTCGGGGACGCGTTCGCGCAGCACCTTCACCGACCCGCTCTCCAGCCGGTCCTGGAAGGCATCGGCGTTCTTCCGCGCGTAGAGGGTCCCGTCGTCGATCACCATGACGCCGCCCGGGGCGCCCGATCGCAGCGCCAAGTCGGCGAGGGCGACGGCGGACGCGTCGGTGTCGGGCACGACGGAGTGCCAGTACCGCCAGCCGTAAGTCGACAGGGACTCGTTGGAGGCGCCGGGCGAGACGCTGGGCACGTCGTTCTCCTCCAACGTCGGTGCCATTTCTCCGGCCTCGCCGCTCAACGCGGGCCCGACCAGCGCCTGCGTCTCGTCGTTGACGATGCGGGTCGCCAGCACCTTCTTGTCCTCCTCGGCCGCCGTGTCGTACTCCACCAGCCGCGCCCGCACCCGCGGTCCGCGGGCGTTGTACTCGGCCACCGCCAGCCGGGCGCCGGCGAGCATGGGCCTGCCGAGGTGAGCGTTTTCGCCCGACAGGGGGCCGGCGAAGCCCACGGTGACGGTCGCCCCGCCGTCGGTTCCGCCGCTCCGGCCGGTTCCGCCGGTTCCGCCGTCGCGCAGCAGCGGGGCCACCGCGAACGGCAGGATGATCGCCGAGGCGGCCAGCGGGACGGCGGCGATCAGGGCGGGTCGCCGCCGGCGGCGCCGGCGGCGTGGGGACGGCACGGTGCCCGGCGATGACACCTGCGGCGGCGGAGGGCCCGCGGGCACGTCCTGGATCACTTCGGTGAGCCGGGTGGTGACGAGGGTCGCGCCGCGTTGCAGGGGGTCGCCGGAGCCGGACGGGGAGTGCGCGCCGACCAGGCCGAGCAGGCGCAGCAGCACATCCTGGGCGGACGGGCGGCGCTCGGGAGCCTTGGCCAGGCAGGCGCCGACGATCTCGGCCAGCGGCCCCGGCAGCACGCCGACGTCGGCCTCGGCGTGCAGGACGCGGTGCATCACCGCCGGGACCGAGTCCCCGCCGAACGGGGGACGCCCGGTGGCGGCGAACAGGAGGGTGCCGCCCCACGCGAACATGTCGGCGGCGGGGCCGATCGCGCCGCCCGCCACCTGCTCGGGCGCCATGTAGGCGGGTGTTCCGACGACCTGGCTGGTGACGATGGCGGTGTCGTCGCCCAGGGCTCGGGCGATGCCGAAGTCGATGACGCGCGGGCCCCCGGCCCCCATCAGCACGTTCTGCGGTCTGAAGTCGCGGTGCACGATTCCGGCGCGGTGGATGGCCGCCAGCGCCGTGGCGGTGCCGATCGCCAGCCGCAGCAGCGCGGAGTCGTCCATCGGCCCCTCGTCGCGGACCAGCGCGGCCAGCGACGGCCCGGACACGAACTCGCTGACGATGTACGGCCGGTTGCCGTCGATGTCGGCGTCCAGCACCCGGGCCGTGCAGAACCCGGCGACCCGCTGGGCCACCTCCAGTTCCCGCACGAACCGGGAACGGGCGGCGGGGTCGCGGCTGAGCCGGGCGTGCAGCAGTTTGACCGCGACCTGCCGGCCGCCCGCGTCCCGCCCGAGGTAGACCGCGCCCTGGCCGCCTTCGCCGAGCCGCCCGGTCAGCGTGTACGCGCCGATCCGGGTCGGGTCGTCCGGCAGCAGGGGGTCGGCCATCGGGTCCTCCAGAGCGCGTCGCGGCGGGCCGGCCCGCCTGCTCGAACCGGCATCTGTTGGACGCGCAACGGCCCGTTTCAGTTGGTCAGTTCGTGCCAGCGGGCGGTGAGGAGGCTTTCGCCGTCGGGGGCGAGGTCGCCGAACAGGCGCAGGCGGGCCAGGCCGCCGTCGGGGTGGATGTCGACGCGGACGTGCGTGACCTCGCGGTCGCCGGGCAGGCGGAAGCGGTGCCGCCCGTCGGGTTGCACGCGGGTGCGGGCGAGGAGTTCCCGCCAGGCGGACGCGTCGTCCAGCGAGGCGCGGCGGGCGTCCAGGCCCCACAGGGTGACGGCGCCGGGCGCGTTGTACCGCAGGTTGCTGGTGTCGATCTCGGCGAGGCGGATCACTCCGGGGGCGGCGAGCCGCACGACCGCCCACTCGTGGCCGGGTTCGCGGCGCCGCGCGGTCTCCCACCCTTCGGCCTGGTTGCGGGCCAGCCCGGGAAACAACATGTTGTCGGGCGCCGAGTAGAACCCGTTGGAGCAGGCGACGACGCGGCCGCCGTTCTCCAGCGCGGCCAGGTCGATGGTGAGGCCGGTGAGCAGCCGCGGGTCGGGGACGACGTCGCCGTGCACGCGCAGCCGGGCCACGCCGCCGTCGGGGTGGATGTTCAGCCGCACGTGCGTGAAGCGCCGCTCCACCCCGGCGACGGTGAACTCGTGCGCGGTATCGCCTTTGAGCGGGCTCATGGGGACGATCTCCACCCAGTCGGCGGCGGCGACCTCGGCGGGCGAGGGGTGGCCGTCCACCGCGCACGCCTCCACCGACGCGTGCGGCGGGAAGTTGCCGGTGAAGTGGGCGGTGTCGATGACGACGCCGCGGATGACGCCGGGCAGGCCGAGCCGGACGATCGCCCAGTCGTGCCCGAGCCGCCCGTCCGGGCCGGGGCGGCGCCGCGCGGTCTCCCAGCCGTCGTACTCCTGGCCCTTGGCGCCGAACGTCTGCGGCCGGAACGCCGGGGCCCACGGGTTGATCAGGTTCTCCTTGGCGGCGAACGACTCGTCGCTGGCGGCGATCACCGCGCCGCCCAGGGTGCGGACGGCCAGGTCGGGCAGGGCGGTGGCGTCGCTCACGGGCGCACCCTGGTCAGCAGCTCGCCGCGCGGCGTGCCGTCGTCGACGAGCACGCCCCGCACCCAGGTGGCCCGGACGACGCCGCTCAGCGCGCGTCCGGCGTACGGGGTGACGGGATGGCGGTGCCGCAGCCGGTCGGGATCGACCATGAACGTCCGGTCGGCGGCGAACGCGACCAGGTCGGCGTCGTGGCCGACGGCGATGCGGCCCTTGCGGGCGTCCAGCCCGGCCAGCGCGGCGGGTTCCTCGGCCATCCAGCGCGCCACCGCGTCCAGCCCGTGCCTGCGGGAGGCGGCGGCCGTCCACATCACCGGCAGGGCGATCTGCAGGGAGGAGATCCCGCCCCACGCGGTGCGGAAGTCGCCGCGTTTGAGCTCCGGCGTGCAGGGCGAGTGGTCGGACACCACGCAGGAGATCACGCCGTCGGCGAGCGCTCCCCACAGCTCCTCGCGGTTGCCCTTGTCGCGGATGGGCGGGCAGCACTTGAACGAGGTGCCGGTCACGCCGGGGACGTCCTCGGGCGCGAGCGTCAGGTAGTGCGGGCAGGTCTCGGCGGTCACCGGCAGCCCGTCGCGCTGGGCGTCGGCGATCGGTCCCAGGCAGGCGGCGGCGGACAGGTGCAGGATGTGCGCCCGCACGCCCGTCTCCTCCACCAGGCGGATCACCCGCTGCACGGCGGCGCGTTCGGCGTCCGGCGGGCGGGACGCGGCGAACGCCGCGAAGTCGGCGCCGCGCGGCTCGCCCAGCGCGTCCGGGTCCTCGGCGTGCACGGCCACCAGCCCGCCGAGCATGGCGATCTCGGCGAACGCCTCGCGCATCTGCCGCGGGGTCAGCGGCGGGAACTCCGGCACGCCCGAGTCGCAGGTGAAGCATTTGAACCCGAACACGCCCCGCTCGTGCAGGGGACGCAGCTGCGGCAGGTTGCCGGGGACGGCGCCGCCCCAGAACCCCACGTCGACGAAGCACTGGCCGGCGGCCGTCTTGCGCTTGACCGCCAGGGCGTAGGGCTCGGTGGTCGGGGGCAGCGAGTTGAGCGGCATGTCGAGCAGCGTCGTCACGCCCCCGGCCGCGGCGGCGCGCGTGGCGCTGGCGAAGCCCTCCCATTCGGTGCGTCCCGGCTCGTTGACGTGCACGTGGGTGTCCACCAGGCCCGGCAGCAGCGCGACGTCGCCGAGATCGACCTCCTCGGCGGCGGCGAACGGGGCGTCCAGGGCCCCGATCGCGGCGATCACCCCGTGCCGCACGGCCACCGCGGCCGCCCGCTCCCCCGTCGGCAGCACCGTCCGGCGGGAGCGGACGACCAGATCGTACGGTTCGTTCACCTCGGTCACTGTGTTCACGCGGCACCCCCCGGCAGGGATATGTCCTCAGGACGGACGGGTACTCGTGTGAGCGGCCGGCCGGTCGCGTCCCGGATGGCGGCGACGATCGCGGGCGTGGACGACAGGGTGGGCGGCTCGCCCGCGCCGCGCAGCCCGTAGGGGGCGTGCGGGTCCGGGTATTCGACGATGTCCAGCCGCATCGGCGGCATGTCGAGGATGGTGGGGATCAGGTAGTCGGTGAACGAGGGGTTGCGGACCCGGCCGCCCGCCACCTGGATCTCCTCCATCAGCGCCAGCCCGAGCCCCTGCGCGGTGCCGCCGTGGATCTGGCCCTCCAGCGCCTGCGGATTCATGATCTTGCCGACGTCCTGGACGGCGGCCAGCTCCACCACCTTGACCAGGCCGAGTTCGACGTCCACGTCCACCACGGCGCGGTGCACGCACAGGGCGAGCTGGTTGTGGCTGTTCCCCTGCCCGGTGACGGGGTCCATCCGCTGCGTGGGCCGGTGGCGGTACTCGCGGGTCGCCTCGATGGCGGCGCCGCCGAGGACGTCCTCGATCGACGCCACGACCTGCGCGTCCCGCGCCACGATCTTGCCGTCGCGCACCGACAGCCCGGACGCGTCGAGCCCGAGCCGCCGCCCGGCCCGCGCCAGCAGCTCGGCCCGCACGGCCTCGCACGCGGTCTTGACGGCGCCGCCGGTCATGTAGGACTGGCGGGACGCGCTGGACGACCCGGCGTCCCCCACCCGGTTGTCGGCGGGGTGGATCGTCACCCGCTGCACGCCCAGCTCGGTGCGGGCGATCTGCGCCTGCAACGTGACCAGGCCCTGCCCGACCTCGGCGGCGGCCGTGTGCACCAGCGCGGCCGGCTCCCCGCCGATCACCTCCAGCCGCACCCGCGCCGTGGAGTAGTCGTCGAACCCCTCGGAGAAGCAGATGTTCTTCAGGCCGACGCCGTAGCCGACGCCGCGCACGACGCCCTCGCCGTGCGTGGTCTGGGACGCGCCGCCCGGCAGGTCGCGGATGTCGGGGGACGGGCCGGGCGGCGGCGGCAGCGGCATCGCCTCCAGCCGGTCCAGCAGCTCGGCCAGCGGCGCCGGGGAGTCGATCACCTGGCCGGTGGCCAGCCTGGAGCCCTGGCGGACGGCGTTGCGCCGCCGCACCTCCAGCGGGCCGATCCCGCAGGCCGCGGCCAGCTTGTCCATCATCGACTCGTAGGCGAAGCACGCCTGCACCGCGCCGAACCCGCGCATCGCGCCGCACGGCGGGTTGTTGGTGTACACGCCGTACGCGTCGATGCTGATGTTGGGGATCTCGTACGGGCCGACGCCCAGCGAGGCCGCGTTGGCGGTGACGTTCAGCGTGGAGGAGGTGTACGCGCCGCCGTCCAGCACGATCTCCACGTCGGCGTACAGCAGGCGGCCGTCGCGGGTGGCGCCGTACTCGTACCGCATCAGCGCCGGATGCCGGTGCACGTGCCCGAAGAACGACTCGTACCGGTTGTAGGACATCTTCACCGGGCGGCCCGTGCGCAGCGCCAGCATGCCCGCGTGGATCTGCATGGACAGGTCCTCGCGTCCGCCGAACGCGCCGCCCACGCCCGCCAGCGTCATGCGGATCTGGTCTTCGCGCAGCCCCAGGCACGGCGCGATCTGCCGGATGTCGTTGTGCATCCACTGGGTGGACACGTACATGTCCAGGCCGCCGTCCTCGGCGGGCACGGCCAGCCCGGACTCGGGGCCGAGGAACGCCTGGTCCTGGATGCCGACCTCGTACTCGCCCGACACCACGACCTCGGCCTGCCGCTTGGCCCGCGCGACGTCCCCCACGCGCACCGGCTGGTACCGGCAGACGCCGCCGCGTTCCTGCACCCGGTTGCCCTCGGGGTCGGCGATGACGGCGCGCGGGTCGGTGACCGGCTCCAGCACCTCCCACTCGACCGCGATCCGCTCCATCGCGCGGCGCGCGATCTCCGGGTGGTCGGCGGCGACCAGCGCGACCGGCTCGCCCTGGTGGCGGACCTCGCCGATGGCCAGCACCGGCTGGTCCCGCGTGCCGTCCAGCCCGTACTTCTTCTCGCCGGGGACGTCCTCGTGCGTCAGGACGGCGTGCACGCCCGGTGCGGCCAGCGCGGGGCCGACGTCGATGGAGGCGATGCGGGCGCGCGGGTGCGGGCTGCGCAGCGTGGCGCCCCACAGCATGCCGTCCATCCACAGGTCGGAGGCGTAGGCGAACTCGCCGGTGGCCTTCAGGGTGCCGTCGGGCCGGGGCGGGCTGTCCC
The DNA here is from genome assembly GCF_039539665.1 of Actinomadura keratinilytica. Lineage (NCBI taxonomy): Bacteria > Bacillati > Actinomycetota > Actinomycetes > Streptosporangiales > Thermomonosporaceae > Actinomadura > Actinomadura keratinilytica. The sequence goes on along the minus strand of NZ_BAABDO010000002.1, from coordinate 66,190 downwards.
CCACCCCGCCGAGGCCGGGCGCGGCGATCCGGCCGGGGCTGCGCGCCGGCGCGGTCATCACACCACCTCCTCGGCGAGCGCCATGAGACGGCGGTGGGCGTCGGCCCCGCGGCGGGCGGCCTCGTCCTGCGGGACGGTGGCGAGCACGCCGTCCTCGACCACGGTGCGGCCGCCGACCAGCAGGCGGGCCAGCGGCGGCGTCCGCCCGAACACCAGCGCCACCACGGGGTCGTCGACGGCGGCGTGGAAGCCGTCCACCCGCCACAGCGCGATGTCGGCGAGCCGGCCCGGCTCCAGCGTGCCGAGTTCGTCCTGGCGGCCCAGGCAGCGGGCGCCGCCGAGGGTGGCCATCTCCAGGGCCTGCCGGGCGGTCAGCGCGGTCGGCCCGTACCGGGCGCGCTGCATGTAGACGGCCTGCCGCAGCTCCCCGGCCAGCGGCACCAGTTCCGCCGACGCGGCCCCGTCCACGCCCAGCCCGACCGGTGCGCCCGCCGCCAGCAGGTGCGCGACGCGGGCGATGCCCGCGCCGAGCCGCGCGTTGGAGCTGGGGCAGTGCGCCGTGCCGGTGCCGGTCTCGGCCAGCCGGGCGATGTCGGAGTCGTGCAGGTGGACGCAGTGCGCCAGCCACACGTCGGAGCCCAGCCAGCCGATCGAGTCCATGTACTCGACGGGCGTCATGCCGAAGTGCCGCTTGGTGTGCTCTTCCTCGTCGAGGGTCTCGGCGAGGTGGGTGTGCAGCCGGACGCCCTTGGCGCGGGCCAGTCCGGCGGCCGCCACCAGCAGCTCCTTGCTCACCGAGAACGGCGAGCACGGCGCGACCGCGACGCGCAGCATCGACCCGGGCGAGGGGTCGTGGTACCGGTCGATCGCGGCCTCGGTCTCGGCGAGGATCGTGTCGAGGTCCTCGACCACCTCGTCCGGCGGCAGGCCCCCGTGGGAGCGGCCGCGGTCCATGGAGCCGCGGCAGGGGTGGAACCGGACGCCCACCTCGGCCGCCGCCTCGATCTCGGCGGCGAACAGGTCGCCGCGCCCCTTGGGGAACACGTAGTGGTGGTCGGTCGTGGTGGTGCAACCGGACAGCGCCAGCCAGGCCAGGCCCGCGCTCGCCGCGCCCCGCACCACCTCGGCGTCCATCCGCGCCCACACCCGGTAGGAGGCCACCAGCCACTCGAACAGCGTGCTGTCGACGGCCAGGCCCTGGGTCGCCCACTGGTACAGGTGGTGGTGGGTGTTGACCAGGCCGGGGGTGGCCAGGCAGCCGGTGCCGTCGATGCGTTCCGCGCCGTCGATGCGGGGCGCGGGGCCGGGGCCCACCGCCGCGATGCGGTCGCCGTCGATGACGATGTGCCCGCCGGGGTGCTCGTCCCCCGCCACGGTGACGACGTAGGCGTTCTCGATGACCTTCATCGGGCGGCCGCCTTCCGCCGCGCGGCCAGCCGCACCGCGTCGAGGATCTTCTCGTAGCCGGTGCAGCGGCACAGGTTGCCCGCCAGCGCCTCGCGGATCTGCGCGTCCTGCGGGTCGGGCACCCGGCTGAGCAGGTCGTGCGCCTGGACGACCAGCCCCGGCGTGCAGAACCCGCACTGCACGGCGCCCGCCTCCACGAACGCCTCCTGCACCGGGTCGAGCCGCTCGCCGCCCCGGTCGGCCAGCCCCTCCACGGTGCGGACGCGGCGGCCCTCCACCTGCCCGGCGGCCACCAGGCAGGCGCACACCGGCACGTCGTCCAGGTACACGGTGCACGACCCGCACTCGCCCTGCTCGCACGCGTTCTTGGAGCCGGGCAGGCCCATCCGCTCGCGCAGCACGTACAGCAGGCTCTCGCCCTCCCACACGTCGTCCACGGTCTCCGCGCGACCGTTGACGGTGAAGTCGACCCGCATCACGAGGCCCTCCGTCCAGCCACGTAGTCGTTCCACGCCCAGCTCAGCGTGCGGCGCGCCAGGACCGCCAGGGCGTGCCGGCGGTAGTCGGCGGTGCCGCGCACGTCGTCGATCGGGGACGCCGCGGCGGCGGCCAGCTCGCCGAACCGCCGTGCGACCGCCGGGTCCAGCGGCCGCCGCCCCGCCCAGTCCAGCTCGGCCGACGCGAACTCCTCGGCGGCGGTGGCGCGGCGCGGCGTCGGCGCCGCCGACCCCAGCCCGGTGCCGACCCGGCGCCGCTCGGGGTGCAGCGCGACGGCGAACGAGCACACCGCGATCACCATGGCGTTGCGGGTGCCGACCTTGGCGAAGTACTGGGGGCCGCTCGCCGGGGCGATCCAGAACGCCCGGATCAGCTCGTCGTCGCGCAGCGCGTTGGCCTTGACGCCGGTGAAGAACTCCGCCGCCGGGATCATCCGCACGCCGCGCCGCGCCGACTCCACCTCGATCTCGGCGCCGCCCGCCAGCAGCGGCGGATGCCCGTCCCCGGCGGGCGAGGCGGCGCCCAGGTTCCCGCCGATCGTGCCGCGGTTGCGGATCTGCGGCGACCCCACCGTGCGGGACGCCTGCGCCAGCCCCGGCAGCCGGTCGCCCAGCTCCGCGATGAGCCGCGCGTACGGCACCCCGGCGCCGACCCGCAGCCGCCCGTCGCCCGCGACGTCCCACTCGGCCAGCTCCCTCACCGGGTTCAGGTCGAGCAGCGCCGCGGGCCGGCGCACGGCGAAGTTGATCTCGACCATGACGTCCGTGCCGCCCTGGATGGGCACGGCGCCGGGCCGCTCGGCCTTGGCGGCCAGCGCGTCCGCCCAGCTCGCCGGGCGCAGGAACTCCATGCCCCTCCCCTAGCTCCAGGCCCCCGGCGCCGTCGGGACCGCGTCGTCCAGGACGGTGCCCTCGATCAGCCCGTACGGGCGGTCCGCGGCGAAGAAGACCTCGTTGTCGTTGTCCATGCCGAACGGCGCCAGGTCCACCGCGAAATGATGCCTGTTCGGCATGGACAGCCGTACCTCGCAGATCTCCCCGCACTCCGCCAGCACATGCCGCCCCATCTGGTAGAGGGTCTGCTGCAGCGACAGGCTGTGGGTGCCGGCGAACGCCTCCAGCAGGCACCGCCTGGCCCGCTCGTACGACCGGCCCCACGCGGCGTCGGTGCTCCGGTGCCGCCAGCGCGCCGTCACCGACGTCGCCAGGATCCGGTCGCGGGTGGGTTCCAGGGTGGTGTACTCGTCGCGGATGAACCCGTGGAACTCGCTGCCGGTGGAGTTGAGCACCACCAGGTCGGTCAGCCCCGACACCACCGACTCGCGCCCGCCCGGCCCGTCGCTGTGGACGAGCGCCGTCCTGACCTCCCGGCCCGACCGGACGAACGAGTGGGGGCCCTGGCGCTCCCAGGCGTACTCGGCGATCTCGACCCGGGCGTGCCGGATGGTCGGCTGCGAGGCGACGAAGTGCCGGGCCAGCAGCAGCCCGAAGTCCTCGATCTCCCCGATGCCGTGCTTGCGGGCGAAGGCGAACACGGTGTTCTTCTGCGAGTCCGTCGGCAGGACCGCCGCGTTGTCGCCCGTCAGGTGCACCGCGTCCATGTCCCCCGACAGGGAGATGCTGACGTTGAGGTCTCTGAGGTGATGCGTTGCGCCGTCCCTGCTGACGCGGACGACCCGCGTCTCGGCCTTGCCGTACCGGTTCGGCCCCAGAACGATCGCCACCGGCCTACCCTCCTCCCAGCAGCTTCGCCAGCCGCAACTCGGTGATCTTCGCCAGCTCGTCGCGGACCACCGCCCGCTCGGCCTCGGGGGCGTTGGCCAGCCGGGTGCGCAGCGCGGCGAGCATCTCCGCCGCGCCGCGCCCCGTCGCGCGGATCAGGAACACGTGCCCGAACCGCCGCTCGTACTCCCGGTTGCCCTCGGCGAGAGCGGCCTTCAGGTCGTCACCGGCGTCCGCCATCCCGGCCTGCTCGCCGCGCGACCAGGCCGCTTCCCGCGACGCGCCGCCCGCCCGCTCGCCGATCCGGGGATGGGCCCGCAGCGCCTCCTCGACGTCGCCCCAGTCCAGGCCGTCCATCGCGGCGGCGGAGGCCGCCCACAGCGCCGCCCGGTCGGCGAACGGACGCTTCGCCGCCACCTGCGCCGCCCACCGCCGCGAGGCGCAGCAGGTGCGCAGCTCGGCCTCCGCCTCCTCGCGGGGCAGCCCGTTCAACCGCCGCAGACCAGGATCCACCGGCACCTCCCGACGTGTGGGTGCTGTCCCCTGAGTACACACACCTCATGCCGCCGGGTCGAGATCCCGTTCCCCCGAACACCGCCGCCGTTCCGCGCCGGGTTTCGTACGTTCCTACGAATCGCTCGGGCGCGCCGCGGGGCGGTGATCGGCCGGGCGGCCGGCCGGGAGGGGACGGCGCGCGGCACCGGATCGCGCGGCCGCGCGGCGGCGCTAGGGCAGGATCGCGTCGATGTAGCCGCCGTCCGCGCGAAGCGCCCCGCCCGTGGTGGCCGACGCCGCGTCCGAGCTGAGGTAGACGACCATGTTGGCGATCTCCTCGGGCTCGATCAGGCGGCGCAGCAGCGAGCCGGGGCGGTGCTCGGCCATGAAGCGCCGCTGGGCCTCGTCCCAGGGCACGTCGCCGCCGACCATCTCGGCGACGAAGTCCTCCACCCCTTCGGTGTGGGTGGGGCCGGCCATGACGGTGTTGACGGTGACCCCCGTCCCCTTCGCGGCCTTGGCGTAGCCGCGGGCCACGGCGAGCAGCGCGGTCTTGGTCATGCCGTAGTGCACCATCTCCTCGGGGATCGCCACGGCCGAGTCGCTGGCGATGAACTGCACCCGCCCCCAGCCGCGCTCCATCATCCCGGGCAGGTACAGCCGCGTCAGCCGCACCCCCGACAGCACGTTGACCTCGAAGAACCGGCGCCACTCGGCATCGTCGATCTCCAAGACGGGCCGCGGCTCGAAGATCCCGAGGTTGTTGACCAGGATGTCCACCCGCGGCACCCGCTCCGCCACGGCCTGCGCGCCGTCGGCGGTGCCCACATCGGCGGCGACGCCGACCAGCTCGGCGCCGGGCACCTGGGCCCGCAGGGCCTCCAGCGCCTCGCTCACGCTCCGCTCGGACCGCCCGTTCACCACGGTCGCGGCCCCCGCCCTGGCCAGCCCGGCGGCGATGGCCCGTCCGATGCCCTTGGTGGAACCGCTGACGAACGCGGTGCGTCCGCTCAAATCGATCTTCATACCCGCCTACCTCCCCACCCCCACCAGCATCACACCTAACAGACACGTCGCTCGAAACGCTCGGTGCGGAGGAGCCGAGGTGGAGCGGGTTCGCAGGGTGGAGTGCTGGTGGCAGAACCCTGGCAAGGAAAAGTAGAACAAGTTACATTCTGGAGAGTCCGGTTCGGGACGTCGCGTCTGGGAGGCGCCGCTATGGGCAGGCCGGTGATCGTCGAGGCGGTGCGCACGCCGCTGGGCAAGCGCAACGGGTGGCTGGCGGGGCTCAAGGCGCAGGCCGTCCTGGCGCATGCGCTCAGGGCGGTCGTGGAGCGGGCGGACGTGGACGCGGCCGAGGTGGAGGAGGTCTTCGCCGGGTGCGTCACGCAGGCGGGTGAGCAGGGCGGCCACGTGGGGCGGTACGCCTGGCTGTACGCGGGGCTGCCGTGGCAGACGGGCGTCACCACCATCGACGCGCAGTGCGGGTCGGCGCAGCAGGCGGTGCACCTGGCGGCGGCGCAGATCGCGGCGGGCGCGGTGGACGTGGCGATCGGGTGCGGCGTGGAGGTCATGAGCCGGTCTCCGCTGGGCAGCAACGTGCTGCCCGCCAAGCCGCGTCCGGACGACTGGTCGATCGACATGCCGAACCAGTTCGAGGCCGCCGAGCGGATCGCGCGGCGGCGCGGGCTGACGCGGGACGACCTGGACGCCTTCGGGGTCCGCTCCCAGCAGCTCGCCGCCAAGGCTTGGGCGGACGGCCGCTTCGACAGGGAGATCGCCCCGATCGAGGCGCCCGTGCTGGACGAGGAGGGGCGGCCCACCGGGCAGACGCGCACGGTCACCCGCGACCAGGGGCTCCGGGAGACGACGCGCGAGGGCCTGGCCCGGCTCAAGCCCGTCCTGGGCGAGGGGGCGCTGCACACGGCCGGCACGTCCTCGCAGATCTCCGACGGGGCGGCGGCCGTGCTGCTGATGTCGGAGGAGAAGGCCGAGGCGCTGGGGGTGCGTCCCCGCGCGCGCATCAGGGCCCAGGCGCTGGTGGGGGCCGAGCCGTACTACCACCTGGACGGGCCGGTGCAGTCGACCGAGCGGGTGCTGGCCCGCAGCGGGATGGCGCTCGGCGACATCGACCTGGTGGAGATCAACGAGGCGTTCGCGTCGGTGGTGCTGTCCTGGGCGTCGGTGCACCGGCCGGACATGGACAGGGTCAATGTCAACGGCGGTGCCATCGCGCTCGGGCATCCGGTGGGCGCCACCGGGGCCCGGCTGGTCACCACGGCGCTGCACGAGCTGGAGCGCCGGAACGCCGCGACCGCGCTGGTCACCATGTGCTGCGGCGGGGCGCTGTCCACGGCGACCGTCCTTGAGCGCCTCTGAGCCGGTGCGGCCGCGGCATCTGGGCGGGGGGCTGTGGAGCGTGCCGGTGCCCATCCCCGGCAATCCGCTGGCGTACACGCTGGTCTACGCGCTGGAGAGCGCGCGCGGCCCGGTGCTGGTGGACGCCGGCTGGGAGCACGAGGACGCCTGGGCGGCGCTCGGCGAGGGGCTCGGGGCGTTCGGCATGGACGTCGCCGAGGTGTACGGGGTCGTCGTCACGCACCACCACCCCGACCACGCGGGCCTGGCGGGACGGGTGCGCGAGGCGTCCGGGGCGTGGATCGCCATGCACCGGGAGGACGCGGAGATCGTCCGGCGGTTCCGCGAGATGGTGGAGCGCGACGCCGGCCGGTCCTGGCGGCTGGACACGCTGCGCCGGGCCGGGGCGGACGAGGCGGAGCTGGCCGCGCCGGGCCGTGCGGGCGCGCGGCGGGTCCGGCACGTGGACCCGCCCGCCGAGCCCGACCGCGAGCTCGACGACGGCGACCTGGTGGACCTGCCCGGACGCCGGCTGCGCGCGATCTGGACGCCCGGCCACTCCCCCGGCCACATCTGCCTGCATCTGGAGGACGACGGCCGGCTGTTCACCGGGGACCACGTGCTGCCCCGGATCACCCCGCACATCGGGCTGTATCCGTATGACCGGCCGGGCGTCGATCCGCTCGGCGACTTCCTGGCGTCGCTGCGCCGCGTCGCCGGGCTGCCCGCGGCCGAGCGCGCCGAGGCGCTGCCCGCCCACCAGCACCGCTTCACCGGCCTGGCGGAACGCGCCCGCGCGATCATCGGGCACCACGAGGACCGGCTCGCCGAGGTCGCCGCGCTGCTGGGCGCCGAGCCGGTGACGCTGTGGCAGGTCGCGGCGGGCCTGAGCTGGCGTTCGCCGTGGGAGGCGATGGCGCTGGCGGACCGGGAGATGGCGGCGGGCGAGGCGGCCGCGCACCTGCGCACCCTGGAGCGGCGCGGCGTCGCGCGGCGGGACGGGGCCGACGCCCCGATCCGGTTCGTCCGCGCCGCCTGATTCGCCCCGTCCGGGTTCGACCCGCGCGGCGACGTGCCCGAACGCGACGCGGGCAACTTGCGTGAGACTCTTGATGAGACTCCCGTCTCATGTTAGAACCGGTTCTATCCAGCAAACCAAGCAAGCGTTCGATCACGGTCCGGCGTCCCGCGACGGCGCCCGCCGAGAGCACCCACCCGACACCCGCTCCGAGGACGGCCATGGCCCCTGAGATCAACGTCATCGATCCCGGCGTCTACGAGACCGGCGGAGTCCCGCACGAGCAGTTCGCCTGGCTGCGCGCGAACGACCCGGTGCACTGGCATCCCGATCCCTACGAGGGGGTGCCGGGCTTTTGGGCGATCACCCGGCACGCGGACGTGGTGCACGTCTCGCGGCATCCGGAGCTGTTCTCCTCGCACGCCCGCACCGCGATGTTCGAGGAGTTCGCCGACGAGGACATCGCCCTGTACGGGACGATGATGCTGTTCCAGGACCCGCCGGACCACACCCGGCTGCGCGCCATGGTCAACCGCGGCTTCACCCCGCGCATGATCGGCAAGCTGGAGCAGCACATCCGGGAGATCTGCCACCGGCTCATCGACGAGGCGGTGCCGCTGGGCGAGTGCGACTTCGTCGAGCACTTCGCCGCGCCGCTGCCGCTGTACACGATCTGCGAGCTGCTCGGCGCGCCGCTGGAGGAGCGCAAGCAGATCTTCTACTGGTCCAACAAGCTGGTGGCCTTCAACGACCCCGAGTTCATCGGCGACCGCTCCGACAGCGCCCGGTACGCCGCCGAGTTCCTGGACTGGGCGGCCGAGCTGGCCGAAAAGCGCGCGTCCGATCCGCGCGACGACATCGTCACCAAGCTGCTGCAGCCGGCGCCGGACGGCACCCGGCTGAGCCTGTCGGAGTTCCAGATGTTCGTGCTCATGCTGTCGATCGCCGGCAACGAGACCACCCGCACCGCCACCGCGGGCGGCATGCAGGCGTTCTTCGAGCGGCCCGAGCAGTGGGAGCGGCTGAAGGCCGACCGGAGCCTGCTGCCGTCGGCGGTGGAGGAGATCGTCCGCTGGGTCTCGCCGATCAACCAGTTCCGCCGCACCGCCACCGCCGACACCGAGGTCGGCGGCAAGACGATCCGCGCGGGCGACAAGGTGGTGCTGTTCTACCCGTCGGCGAACCGGGACGAGGCGGTGTTCGACGACCCGTTCGCCTTCGACATCGGCCGCGACCCCAACCCGCACCTGGGCTTCGGCGGCGGCGGCCCGCACTACTGCCTGGGCACCCACCTGGCCCGGATGAACCTGAAGATCATCTTCGAGACGATCCTGGACCGGGTGCCCGACATCGCCCCGGCGGGCGAGCCGCGCCGGCTGCGGTCCAACTTCGTCAACGGCTACAAGGAGCTGCCCGTCCGCTTCACCCCCCGCGCCCGCCGCACCGCCCAGGCCCGGTGACGGGCGCCCCGGCGTCGATCTGGCCGATACCGGCGCCCACGCGCCCGGCGGCGGCCCGCGCGACCGGCCGGCCCGGCCGCCGCCCCCACCTGGGCCTCGGCGGCGGCCCGCACCGCCGCCCGGGCGCCCGCCTCGCCCGCCCGGAGCCGGATGTGCTCTTCGAAACACTCTTGGACGCTATGCCCAATACTGAACCGTCCGGTAACCTCCGCAGGCTAAGGTCTAGTTCAACAAAACGGGATAAAGGAGATGCCGGTCCGGGTCCGCGAGGTTCGCGAGGTCGGGGGGGCGTCGGCGCGTGGCTGAGGCGGCCGCGCGGCCACGGCGCCGGCACCCGGCCGAGGCATCGCCCGGGGTCCCCCTACTGGACGGGAGTGGTGCGTGAGCAGGGGCTGGCGTGGCTGAGGCAGAGCAGGCACCGCCCCGGGAGCAGGGCGGTCCGTTGCGCGTCGCACTGCTCTCCTACCGGAGCAAGCCGCACTGCGGCGGCCAGGGCGTGTACCTGCGCCATCTGACCCGCGAGCTGGTCGACCTGGGGCACACCGTGGAGGTGTTCTCCGGGCAGCCCTATCCGGAGCTGGACCGGGACGAGATCGTCCTGACCAAGATCCCCAGCCTGGACCTGTACCGGGACGACGACCCGTTCCGGACCCCGGCGCTCGGCGAGTTCCGCGACTGGATCGACGTGCTGGAGTTCGCCCACATGCGCACCGGCGGCTTCCCCGAGCCGCTGACCTTCAGCCTGCGGATGCTGCGCGAGCTGCGGCGCCGCCGCGGCGACTTCGACGTGGCGCACGACAACCAGGTGCTCGGCCTGGGCAACCTCGGCATCCCCCGGCTGGGCCTGCCGCTGGTCACCAGCATCCACCACCCGATCAGCGTGGACCGGCGGATCGAGCTGGAGGCGGCGCAGGGCTGGCTGGAGCGGTTCGGCAAGCGCCGCTGGTACGGGTTCGTGGCGATGCAGGCGCAGGTGGCGCGGCGGGTCGGGCCGGTGCTGACCGTCTCGGAGTCCTCCAAGGTGGACATCGTCAAGGACTTCCGGGTCGATCCGCGCGACATCGAGATCCTGCCGCTGGGCGTCGACACCCGGATCTTCCACCCGCGCGGCCCGCGGGTGCCCGGCCGGATCGTGGCGATGGCCAGCGCGGACGCGCCGATCAAGGGCGTGGACGTGCTGCTGCGCGCGGTCGCCAAGGTCGCCACCGAACGCGACGTGCACGTGGTCGTGGTCAGCCGCCCGCAGCCGGACGGCCCCACCGACAAGCTGGTGCGGGAGCTGGCGCTGGGCGACCGGGTGCGGTTCGTCAGCGGCATCGGCGACGAGGAGCTGGGCGAGCTGCTGGCGTCCGCCGAGATCGCGGTGGTGCCGTCCCGGTACGAGGGGTTCTCGCTGCCCGCCGTCGAGCACATGGCGTCCGGGACGCCGCTGGTGGCCAGCCGCGCCGGGGCGCTGCCGGAGGTGGTCGGCGACGCCGCGGTGCTGGTGCGGCCGGGCGACGTCGAGGAGCTGGCCGCCACGCTGCGCCGCCTGCACGACTCGCCCGCCGAGCGCGCCCGGCTGTCGGAGGCGGCGCTGGCGCGGGTGCGCGCGCGGTTCGCCTGGCGGGCCGTGGCGCAGGCGACGGTGGAGCACTACCGCGCCGCGATCCGCCAGCACCGCTACCTGCGGCTGGCCGCCGCCGCGCGCCGCGGCGACAGACGCCGGCGGCGGTAGACGGCGCCCGTCCGGGCCCGCACACCGACTGAGGGACGGCCGCGCGCGGTCCCCCGTACGGAAGGAGCACGACCCTGCTGACCGTGGATTTCCAGCGGTTCCGCGTCACCCCCGGAGAACGGGTGCTGGACATGGGATGCGGCGCCGGACGGCACGCCTTCGAGCTGTACCGGCGCGGGGCGCACGTCGTCGCCTTCGACCTGGACGCCGACGAGCTGGCCGGGGTGGAGAAGATGTTCGGCGCGATGCGCCTGGCGGGCGAGGCCCCCGAGGAGGCCACCGCGCGGACCGTCCAGGGCGACGCCCTCGACATGCCCTTCCCCGACGACCACTTCGACAAGATCATCGCGTCGGAGGTGCTGGAGCACATCCCCGACGACATGCGCGCCATGCGCGAGCTGCTGCGGGTGCTCAAGCCCGGCGGGCACCTGGCCGTCACGGTGCCGGCGTGGCTGCCCGAGCGGATCTGCTGGGCGCTGTCGGAGGACTACCACACCGCCCCCGGCGGGCACGTGCGCATCTACACCCGCGCCGAGCTGGAGGCCAAGCTGAAGGCCACCGGGTTCCGGGTGCGCGGCCACCACCACGCGCACGGCCTGCACTCCCCCTACTGGTGGATCAAGTGCGCGGTGGGCGTGAACAACGACGACCACCCGCTGGCGAAGGCCTACCACCAGCTGCTGGTGTGGGACATCATGAAGCGGCCGCTGCCGACCCGGCTGGCCGAGCGCGTGCTGAACCCGCTGATCGGCAAGAGCGTCGTCGTCTACTTCACCAAGCCCGCCGACGGTGCGCAGGACGGCGCCGGCGGGGTCGCCGCGCAGGACGCCGGCCGGGAGACCGCCGATGCCGTCTGAGGCCGTCCCGTCGGTGCCCGGCGTGGTGACCGCCGACGACATCGTCGCGACCGCGCGCAGCATCGTCGCCCAGCAGGAGCCGTCGGGCGCCATCCCCTGGTTCGCGCCGCTGGACGGCGTGCCCGGCCACGTCGACGCCTGGAACCACGTCGAGGCCGCCATGGCGCTCACCGTGGCCGGGCTGCGCGAGCACGCGCGGCGGGCCTACGAGTGGCTGCGCGGCGCGCAGCGGCCGGACGGGTCCTGGCCCGCCAAGTGGGTGCTGGGCGAGGTCACCGAGCCGGGCGGCGAGTCCAACCACGCCGCCTACCTGGCGGTCGGGGTCTGGCACGAGCTGCTGGTGACCGGCGACGAGGACTTCGCCCGGCACATGTGGCCCACGGTGCGCGCCGGCGTCGAGTTCGCCCTGGGCCTGCAGACGCGGCGCGGCGAGATCCGCTGGATGCGCGACCCGGACGGCCGCGCCGCGGGCGAGGCGCTGCTGACCGGCTGCTCGTCGATCTACCAGTCGCTGCGCTGCGCGGTGGCCCTCGCCGAGCACCTGGGCGAGCCGCAGCCGGACTGGGAGCTGGCCGCCGACCAGCTCGGGCACGTGGTGGCCGAGCATCCGGAGGCGTTCGCCGACAAGCGCCGCTGGTCGATGGACTGGTACTACCCGGTGCTGGGCGGCCCGGTGCGCGGTGAGGCCGCCGCCCGCCGCCTGGCCGAGGGCTGGGACACGTTCGTGGTGCCGGGGCTGGGCTGCCGCTGCGTGTCCGACCAGCCGTGGGTGACCGCGGCGGAGAGCTGCGAGCTGGTGATGGCGCTGGACGCGGCGGGCCGGCGGGACCGGGCGCTGGAGCTGTTCGCCACCGTCCAGCACCTGCGGCACGAGGACGGCTCGTACTGGACCGGCTGGCAGTTCGAGAACCGGCGGCACTTCCCCGGAGACCGTTCCACCTACACGGCCGCCGCGGTGATCCTCGCGGCCGACGTGCTGGCGGACGCCACGCCGGGCGCCCGCCTGTTCAAGGAGATCGGCGGGCGCCCGCTCGGGCCGTCCGCGGCCGCCGACCCGGTCGCCTGCGGCTGCGCCCTCGTCAGCGTCTGAACCGCGGCGTCTGAACCGCGGCGTCTGAACCGCGGCGTCTGAACCGCGCGCAGGGCGCCCGGGAGGGCCGCCGGGCGGGCCTTACGGCGCGGCGAGGGGGTCGCGGTCGTCCACGCGCTCCAGCACGCGCAGCGAGCCGGTGGCGCGCCGTTCGACGAACGCGCCGCTGTTCAGCGCCCGCAGGTAGATGTGCTGGTAGGGGGCCTGCCCGCCGTCCACCGGGTCGGGGAACACGTCGTGGACGACCAGCGCGCCGCCGACCATCACCCACGGCGCCCAGCCCTCGTAGTCGGCGCGGGCGTGCTCCTCGGCGTGCCCGCCGTCGATGAACGCCAGCGCCAGCGGGGTGCGCCACAGCCGCGCCACCGTGCGGGACGCGCCCACGACGGCCACCACGTGGTCCTCCAGGCCCGCCGCGCCGATCGTCTTGCGGAACGTCGGCAGCGTGTCCATCCGGCCGGTCTCCGGGTCGACCAGCGACGGGTCGTGGTACTCCCAGCCCGCCTGGTTCTCCTCCGAGCCGTGGTGGTGGTCCACGGTCACCACGACCGCGCCGGTGCGGCGCGCGGCCGCGCCGAGGTAGATGGCGGACTTGCCGCAGTAGCTGCCGACCTCCAGCAGCGGCCCGCGGCCGCCGAGGCGCGCGCCGTACTCCAGCGCCGTCTCGTACAGCGCCTGCCCTTCGGGCTCGGGCATGAAGCCCTTGGCGTTGAGCGCGGCGCGCAGCAGGTCGGGGGGCATGGGCTCATAGGCGGTGTCCACGGGCGTCCGGGCGGCGGGCGGGGCCGGTTCGGAGGGGGTTCCCGCGCCGGTGGACGCCATGGTGTCGGTCATCCGTGCCTTCTTCCGTGGTCGGTCGGCGGCCGTGGGGGCGGCGCCCGGGTAAGCCGGGTCTGCCGCGCACTCTATCCGGGCGGCGGCCCGGTCGGGCGTCCGCCTTGTGACGTCTTAGTGAAACGTGTTCTACTTCGGTGGTGGGGCAGCGGACGGCGGCACGTCCCGGCCGCCGCGGGCGCCGGCCGGGACGGCTGGACCGCGCCGCACGGCGGGCCGCACACCGCCCGCCCTCCGGGCGACCCGCATCCCGACACCACCGGAGAGCACGGAGTCCGCCCCACCCGTGACCAAACCGAATGACGTTCGCTATGTTGGCAGCCGGACCTTCCGGAGGATGATGGAAGGCGGCGGCCGGCGCGACCTGGCACCCGGGCCGCCGCTAGAACGTGTTCGCGTGCCCGTACCGCGGAACCGCGAGCCCACCGGGAAGTGAACGGAGAAGGCGATGCGCGTACGAGTCGACCCCCTGGTCTGCGAGGCCAACGCCGTGTGCGTGGGCCTGGCTCCCGAGGTCTTCGACCTGACCGACGACGACGAGCTGCGGATCCTGCTGCCCGACGTGCCGGCCGAGCACGCCGACCGCGTCCGGCACGCGGTGCGGTCGTGTCCCAAGGCCGCGCTCACCCTCGACGAGTGATCCCGGCCGTCCACCATCCTCCCTCCCCCACCCCTTTCCGCGACCCGCGCGCCCCGCGCGGCGTCCGATCCCCTCAGTGGAGGCAGCCATGGCACGTGCCGCGGTACTGCACGCGGTCGGCGACACCGAACTCGACCTGCGCGACGACGTGACCGCCGTCGCCCCCGGTCCCGACCAGGTGAAGGTCCACCTCAAGGCGACCGGCGTCTGCCACTCCGACCTGTCCACCATGACCGGCGTGCTGCCCGTCGTGCCGCCGGCCGTGCTCGGCCACGAGGGCGCCGGGGTGGTCGCCGAGGTCGGCGAGCACGTCACCCACGTCAAGCCGGGCGACCACGTGGTGGTCAACTGGACGCCCGACTGCGGCGCCTGCCCCGACTGCCTGCGCGGGCAGCCGTACCTGTGCATGACGTTCATGGCGCAGTCGTTCAGCGACCCGCGGTTCCGCATCGGCGCCGACACCCCCGCGTTCGGCATGGCGGGCTGCGGCACCTGGGCGGAGGAGATGACGGTGCCCCGGCAGGGCGTCGTCAAGATCGCCGACGATGTGCCGTTCGAGTACGCCGCGCTGCTCGGCTGCGGCATCCCCACCGGCGTGGGCGCGGTGGTCAACACCGCGCGGGTGCGGCCCGGGTCCAAGGTCGCGGTGGTCGGCGCGGGCGGCGTGGGCCTGGCGGTCATCCAGGGCGCCAAGATCGCCGGCGCGTCCGCCATCCTGTCGGTCGACCCCAACGAGGCCAAGCACCCGGTCGCCAAGCAGTTCGGCGCGACGCACGTCGCCACGCCGGACGGCCTGGACGAGACCAAGAACCTGCTGACCGGCGGCGCCGGCTTCGACTACGTCTTCGAGGTGGTCGGCAAGGCCGCGGCCATCACCACCGCCTGGAACCTCGCCCGGCGCGGCGGCGACGTCATCGTGGTCGGCGCGGGCGCGGCCGACGACAACGTCCAGCTGAGCGCGTTCGCGCTGCTGTTCGACGGCAAGAACCTCAAGGCGTCGCTGTACGGCGGCTGCGACCTCAAGCACGACATCCCGATGTTCGTCGACCTGTGGCGGGCCGGGCGCCTGGACATCGACGGCCTGATCTCCCGGCGCATCCGCTTCGAGGACCTCAACGACGCCGTGCGGGCGCTGCGCGACGGCGAGGTGATCCGCCAGGTGGTGCTGTTCGACTGACCCGGCGGCGGGGCCGGCCGTTCACCCAAGATCATCCGGGTTGTTCGGCAACCGCTTCTTCCCCGCCGACAACGCATGTCATCCTTTGTCGTGTACGGCGCCCGCCGGTCACCGGCGGGCGCCGAGCGCACCACCGAGAACACGCGCGTCAGTCGAGCATGGAGCGTGGGTGACCTACGTCGGACGGGGGCGCGGACGCCGCCCCTCAGCGCCCAGGACCCTTCTCATGGGAGCGGTGCTCGCCCTGCCCGTCCTCGCGGTGCCGACCTCCCAGGCGGCACCGCCCGAGGGTGCGGGGGTCTCCGCGCACGAGGCCGCACGGGGCGCACCGGGGGCGCAGAGCACCCCCGGCGGCGCCGCGCGCGCCGGCGCGGGCGGCACCGCGCCGTCCGCCACCGCGGGCGCCCGGCAGATCCGCATCCACGACATCCAGGGCGCCGGGCACGTGTCGCCGCTGAACGGGGCGCGGGTGAGGGGCGTGCGCGGCGTCGTCACGACCGTCACCGCCACCGGCTTTTGGATGCAGGACCCGCGGCCCGACCGCAACCCCGCCACGTCCGAGGGCATCTTCGTCTACACGCGCAACCGGCCGTCGGTGGCCGTGGCCGACGCCGTGCGCGTCGACGGCAGGGTCAGCGAGTTCCGCCCCGGCGGGAAGGCGTCGGCGACCCTGAGCCGCACCGAGATCGACGCGACCGCCACCGCGGTGGAGGCGCGCGGCGTGCAGCTGCCGGCGCCGGTGGTGCTGGGGCCGAGGGGCCGCAGGCCCCCGGGCGAGGTGGTGGACGACGACGGCCGCGGCCTGCCGCTCAACATCGAGACCCGGGGCTCGTTCGACCCGACCCGCGACGCCGTGGACTTCTACGAGACGCTGGAGGGCATGCGCGTCCGCGTGCAGGACGCGGTGGCCGTCGGCCCGACCAGCGGCGGCCGGATCCCCGTGCTGCCCGCGGGCGGCGCCGGGGCGGGCCCGCGCACCGCGCGCGGCGGCATCGTCGCCGCGGTCGGCGACGCCAACCCCGAACGGATCCTCCTCGACGACGCGCTGGCCCCGCTGCCCCCGGTGAACGTCGGCGACCGGCTGCCCGGCGCCGTCGACGGCGTGCTCGACTACGGCTACGGCGTCTACACGCTGCTGCCGACCGCGACGCCGCGCACCAAGAGCGGCGGGCTGCGGCGCGAGACGACGCGTCCGCAGCGCTCCGGCGAGCTGGCCGTGGCGACGCTGACCGTGGACGGCCTCGACCCGAGCGCATCGCGCGAGCGGTTCCGCGCCGTGGCCGCCGACATCGTGGACGGCCTGCGCTCACCCGACCTGATCACGGTGTCCGGGGTACGGGACAACAGCGGCCCCGACGACGACGGCACGGTCTCCGCCGACCAGACCGTGGCCGAGCTGATCACGGCGATCAGCGAGGCGGGCGGCCCGGACTACGACTGGCGGTCGGTGGCGCCGCGCGACAACGCCGACGGCGGCGAGGAGGGCGCCAACGACCACGTGGGGTTCCTGTTCCGCACCGACCGGGGGCTGAGCTTCGTCGACCGGCCCGCGAGCGGCTCCGGCGACGGCCTGGACCCGGCCGCGTCGCCCAGCGGCCCCGACCTGACCCGCACGTCGGTGCGCGCGCTCGCCGTGGGCGGGCAGGCCCGGCTCAGCCTCAGCCCCGGCCGCGTCGCGCCCACCGACCCGGTGTGGAGCAACGCGCGCAAGCCGCTGGCCGGTGAGATCACCTGGCGCGGGCGGCGGATCATCGTCGTGGCCAACGACTGGTACCCCAAGAGCAGCGACGACCAGCCCGAGTTCGGGCGCATCCAGCCGCCGCGCCGCCCCAGCGAGTGGCGCCGCGCCGCGCAGGCGAAGGTGGTGGCGCGGTTCGTCCGGTCGGTGCGCGCCGTGGACGGCGACGCCGACGTCATCGTCACCGGCGGCCTCAACGAGACCGAGTTCTCCGACCCGGTGCGCGCCCTCACCCGGGCGACGGGGCTGCGCAACCTGACCGACGAGCTGCCCCGCGCCCAGCGGTACACGAGCGTGTCGGCCGGGAACGCGCAGGCCCTCGACCACATCATGCTCAGCCCGTCGCTGGCGCGCCGCAAGCACGAGTACGACGTGGTGCACCGGCGGTCGGAGTTCGCCGACCGCTCCGCCGGCGACCGCGACCCGGCCGTCGTCCGCATCGACATGTCGTCCGGCAAGACCGCCGCCGCCCCGAGCACGCCCTCCGGCCAGTAGGCGGCGCGCAGACGCGGCAGGAGGCCCGCGGGCCACGGCGGGGAGCGGTGGCCCGTCTCAGGGCGCGAGACGGCGGGCTGAGGGCCGCCGACGCCTCCCTGCGCACCTGGGGAACGGTCGCGGGCGATGGTCGGCGTGCGCTGCCCGTGGGCCGCCGACCATCGCGCGCCATCCGGAGTATCGCCGTCGGCGACGCATCCGCTACATCCGCGTTTTCCGGTTCGACCGAACGCGGGGGCCTTTCCCCCGATAACCGGTGCGCCGGGAGCGCGGGGGTCATGACGACATTGCCCGCGTGTTCAGACATTCATTGCGTTTCGGTCATAGACCGCCCATCGCCCGAAGAGCTAGGTTTCGGGCATGAGCAAAGCTGGATGCAGTTGTGGACACGGCGGCGGATGCTCCTGCCCGAAGGGCTGCGCCTGCGGGTGCAACGGCTGAGCCGCCGCCTTCCGTAACCGAACCGCTACCCCGAACGAGACCGCTCCGGGCGTGGACGCGGGTCACGGGGCGGTCGTCCGCCACAAGGTGGACGTCTCACCCCGGTGGTCGGCGTTCACGCCCACGGCGAGCACGTCCCCGCCCACCGCGGCCAGCGCGGTGAGCCGCTGGTCCCCCGGCCCGTCCAGGCCGGTGCCGCGCGCCGGGACGCGCCGCCACGTCACCCCGTCCGCCGAGGCCCACATGGCCGCGTCCTGCGCGCCGTTGCGGCCGACCGCGCCGGCCACCACGAACCCCTTGGGCGTCACCGCGGACGAGGTGAGCTCCGACGCCTCCTCGGCTCCCGCGGGCACGCTCGTACGCCACGTGCGGCCGCCGTCGGACGACACCCCGATGAACCCCAGCCACCGCGCGGGCTTGCCCGCGGTCTGCGGCGTGGTTCCCCAGCCGAGCCCGACGAGGACGTCGCCGCGCGCCACGATCTGGTGGAACGCCCCCGACGCGACCCCCGACGGCAGCGGCGGCGGCGCGACGGCCGACCACTTCACGCCGTCCTGGGACGTCCACACCGCGGGCCGGTAGGAGACGGGCTTGGCGGGCTTGCGGCCGTTGCCCGCGGCCGTCTGGCGGCCGCCGACGGCCACGTAGCCCTTGGCGGTGGCCGTGACGTCCCGCAGCCACGCGCGGCCGTCCAGATCGCCCTTGCCCGCGTTCGAACCGCGCTTCCAGGTCTTGAGGTCGGTGGAACGCCACACGGCGGCCTTCCCCCCGGACGCGCCGACGACGACGTAGCCGGACGGCCCGGACGTGACACCGTCCACCATGTTGCCCCGCACCCCGGGGAACGGGGTCTTGCGCCACGTCACCCCGTCCGCGGACCCGGCCACCAGGGGTGTCACCTTCCCGTCGGGGGCGGTGACGCGTCCGACGGCGAGCCACCCCTTGGCGCCGTAGGCGACGTCGCCGAACCGCTGCCGCGGCTGGCGCGGCCCGCCGACCGCCTTGCCCGCGCGCAGGTCGGGCGTCTGCGCGCGCGCCCAGGCGCCGGGGTCCGCCGCGGGCGCGCTCCACACCGCCCCGCCGCCGCCCGTGCTGCCCACGGCGACGACGCGTCCCGCCCCCACGCTCATGGACGTGACGGCGCGTTCGGGGCGGATCGCCCCCGGCACCTTGGCCAGGTCCACCACGTTCACCGGCCGGGCCGCCGCCTCGCCCGACAGCGCCAGGTAGGGGTCGTCGCCCCGCCGCCCGGTGAGGACGGCGGCGGCGCCCGCCGCGACCGTCAGCCCGCTGACGGTGAGCCCCGAACCGGGGGCGGCGGCCATGGCCCCCACGTCGCCGCCGGGCCGCCAGGTGCGCCCGTCGCCGCTGCGCAGCACCGTCCCGGCGCCGCCCTTGCCGCGCACCAGGACCGCCAGGCCGGTGGACGACCCCGCCAGCCGCGCCACTCCCCCGTACGACGGCACCGACACCTGCCCGGCAGGCGCCCACGTGCGCCCGTCCGCCGAGAAGAACACCACGCCGTAGCGGGTGATGGTGCGGCGCTTCTTCACCTTGGTGACGCGCCAGCCCTCACGGGCGACGTACACGCCGCCGGGGCCGGACGCCAGCCCGATGGTCGAGCCGTAGGAGCCCTGCGCCTGCGGCACGGTCACCGGGGTCCACGTGCGCCCGCCGTCGGCCGTCAGCCACAGCCCCTCGCCGCGCTGCGTGACGGTCTGCTTCCTGCGCTTGCCCTTGCGGGTGACGGTCTTGGTGACCTTCCGGGAGAACCGGCCGTGCGCCACCAGGGCGCCGTTGCCGGTCGCCGCCACCCGGTCCAGTCCGGTGATCTCGCCGTTCGCCGGGCGGTCGACGCGCTGCCAGGACCGGCCGTCGGCCGAGGTCCACAGCACGGCCCGCTGGTCGCCCCGGAACGTGCCGCTCGGCGAGTTCGCGCCCACGGCCGCGAACCCGGCGGACGTGCGGACCAGCGCGTTGATCCGGTCGCCCGGCCGGAAAGCCGCGCCGGCGTTGGTCGCCTCGCGCGTCCAGACGCGGCCGTCCCGGCTGGTCCACACGGCCACGCCCGCGGCCGCGGCGGCCGCGCCGGCCTGCGGGGCGGCCTGCCCCAGCGCGGCCCACCGTCCCGAGCCGCCCGCGATGTGCCGGGGCTGGTCGCCGGGCGCCGGCTCGCCGCCGCCCGCGGCCTTCACCTGGGCCAGCCGCCAGCTGCGCCCCGCGTCGCCGGAGAACAGGAACTGCGCGCGCTCCCGGCCCGCGGCGCCGTCGCCCGCCTTCTCGTTCCCGGCGGCCACGACGGTGCCGCCGGACGCCGCCACGGCCGACAGCTCCTGCACCAGGCCGTCCGTCACGGCCGCCGGATCGGTGCCGAACAGGCGGTCGGCCGCGACGGCCGCGGGCACCGCCGGCCCGGCCTCGTCGTCGCCGCTCCCGGTCGCGTACACGCCCGCCGCCACGACGACCACGACGACGGCCGCGGCCCCGGCGCCCACCAGCCGCCTGCGTCCGCTCGCCGCGGCCGGGGCGGTGCTCTGCGCCTCCGCCGCCTTCGGCTGCGTCTTCGGCTTGGTCTGCGTCTTCGGCTTGGTCTGCGTCTTCGCCTTCGGCTGTGTCTTCGCCTGCGTCTTCGGCTGTGTCTTCGGTTTTGCCTTCGCCTGCGACTCGGTCTTCGGCTTGGCCGCCGCCTTCGACTTGGCGGCCGCGGTCGCCTTCTGCCCGGCCTTCGGCTTGGGGGCGGTCTTCGACTTCGCCTGCGGCCCGGCCTTCGGCTTGGCGGTCGTCTTGGGCTTGGGCGCCGCCTTGGGCGCTGCCTTGGGCGCCGCCTTGGAGGCCGCCTTGGAGGCCGCCTTGTCCTTGGAGGCGGACTTGGGCGCCGCCTTGGACGCGGACTTGGAGGCGGGCTTGGGCTCCGTCTTGGGCTTTGCGGCGGTCTTGGACGCGCCCTTCGGCTTGGCTGCGGACGCGGGCTCGGCGTCGGCCTCGGCCCGCGGCTTCGGCTCGCTCTTCGCCTTCGGCTCGGCCTTCGCCTTCGGCTTCGGCGCCGGCTTGGCCGCGGCCTTCGGTTTGGACTCGGCCTTCGGGGAAGCGGCCGCCGACTCGGCGGGCTTGCCCGGCTTGGGATCGGCAGGCTCGGCCGCCTCGTCCGCGTCCGGCCAGGGCACGCCCGCGCGGCGCCAGGCCTCCTCGGCGCGCTGCCAGGGGGACGGGACGTTCTTCGCCCGCCCGCCCCTGCCCCGGGACGGACGGCCGCCGGGCGCGGGCGTCTCGCCGAGCGTGTCGGGGGCGCTGAAGGCCAGCCGCTGCCTGATCCGGCGGGAGGCCCTCGGGCCGGACAGGTCGGGCCCCGGGGAAGGATCCGTCCCCGCCTGTGGCCGGGCACTGTCCTGCTCAGGGGTCTGTGCCGTCACTCCCGCTCCTTCACACGCGCAGCGGTCCCGCAGGACCCGTCGGTGCCGACTCGGCGATGGAACACCATCCAACCGCGTCACGTCAGTCTCTGTACCGACAACCGCCGGATCGCCGGTCAAAGGTATCGCGGAGCGTTTATATCGCCTCAGGCCAGGCGAAGTTGATCTTTTGCCTCGATCGACCCCTTGTAGGCGATGCCGTGCACCCGCACGACGGGAGCGTCGGGGCCGGCGGCGGCCGTGTGCACGTCGGCGGACACGCCCAGCCCGCTGATCTCCAGGCGCACGTTCGGCGGGACGACGATGTCGACGTTCGACTTGTAGGCGACCACCCGCACGACCGTGACCGCCGAGGACAGCTCGACCGACCTCAGGTCGAGCAGGCATCCGCCCTTGTAGGCCACGACGGTGTACCGCTCGGGCAGGCGCCAGCGCCCGGTGCGGCGCACGCTGCTCTTGTAGGCCATCTGCCAGCGGCCCACCAGGCCGGTGCGCTGCGCCGGGACGACGCGGGCCCGCGGGGCGCCCGAGGCCGGGCCGTCCGGCGCGGTCCAGCCGGCGCCGGGCAGGTCGGCGGTGAGGCGGTCGAGGTCGGCGTAGGTGCGGGCGGCCAGCACCAGGTCGATGCGCTCGTCGAGCTCGGCCTCGGTCAGCCGCCCCTCGGCGAAGGCGGTGTGCAGGCGGACGAGGCGCTCGTCGCGGTCGCGGTCGGAGACGCGCAGAGATGACCCGGCCGGTTGCGCGGGCCGCGGCCGCTGCTCGACAGTCATGGCATCTCCCCTTCGCGTCCTTGCGCGGCACCGGGCGGGACGCCGCTTCCGGCATCCGGAGGGACGGCGCCGCCGGCGAGCCTGCACCCTCCCGCCACCGGAGGGTCAAGCCGAGTCGACCTTGGACGGATAAATCGAGATACATCGTAACTCGGCGTTGCTCGCCCGGCGAGAGATATCGGGTCGGACGCGCGCCCTGCACCCGTCCGCGCGGACGGTCCGTTACATTCGCGATACGGCAGGTGATCAAGAAGGCCCGGTGCTCGGGAAGGGGGGCGTGTCCCGTGGTGCACTCGGTCGGCCGCGCGTTCGGCCCGTACACCCTCTACGACCTGGACGCCATGCCCGAGGACGACGGGCGCCGCTACGAGCTGGCGGACGGCTGGCTGACCGAGCTGCCCGGCGACGTGTGGCACGACCACGCCGCCGCCCGGCTGCGCGACATCCTCAAGGACGCCGCCGGGCGGGCCGGCGCGGACGTGCACGTGGCGGGCGCGCCGCAGGACGTCATCACGCCGCGCGGCGTCCGCAAGCCCGACGTGTTCGTGGTCGGCCGGGAGGTGGCCCGGGCCGCGCTGGAACGCCGCAGCCGCTGCTACTACGGCCCCGACCTGCTGCTGGTCGCCGAGGTCGTCACGCCCCGCACCGGCAGCGAGCGGATCGACCGGTGCGCGAAGGTCGCCGAGTACGCCGCCGCGGGCATCCCGCACTACTGGATCGTCGACCTGGAGCCGCGGCCCGCGGTGACGCTGCTGGAGCTGACCGCCGAGGCGCGGGACGGCGCCGCGTACCGCACGCACGCCCGCGTCAGGGCGGGCGAGGAGCTGGCGGTCGGCCGGCCCTTCCCCATCGGCTTCGACCCGGCCCGCCTGTCCGAGATGGAGTGAGGCCGTCCGCAGCGCGGACGGGCCGCAGGCGCCGGCCCCGGCGGGACGTGGCAGGCCGCCCGTCCCGCCGGGGCCGGAAAGGCGCCGGTGCGCCGCGCGGCGGCGGCCGGACCGGCGGCGGTTCAGTGGGTGAGCGCGCCCGGGTCGCGGCGGCTGCTCATCGACCGCATGATGTGCTCCACCAGCGTGATCAGCACCTGCTTGGCCGATTCGCGGTCGCGCACGTCGCAGTCGATGACCGGCACGTACGACGGCAGGTCCAGGGCGTCGCGCACCTGCTCGGGCGAGTGCCGGGTGGCACCCTCGAAGCGGTTGACCCCGATGATGAACGGGACGCCGCGGCGCTCGAAGTAGTCCACCGAGGCGAAGCAGTCGGCCAGCCGCCGGGTGTCGACGAGCACCACCGCGCCCAGCGCGCCCTTGGCCAGCTCGTCCCACATGAACCAGAACCGGTCCTGGCCCGGCGTGCCGAACACGAACAGCACCAGGCCGTTGGGCAGCGTGATGCGCCCGAAGTCCATGGCCACCGTCGTGGTCGTCTTGTCCTGGACGGCGGTGGTGTCGTCGATCCCGATGCTCTTTTCGGTGAGCGCCTCCTCGGTGCGCAGCGGCCGGATCTCGCTCACCGCGCTCACCAGCGTGGTCTTGCCGACTCCGAACCCGCCGGCCACCAGGATCTTGACGGTCAGCGCGGAATCGCCCGGCGGCGGGCCCGCGTCAGAGCGCACGGATTCCATCGATCACTTCCTTGAGTACGCGCTCGCTGGGGAACTGGGCCACCGGCGCGGGTCGGCGGACCTGGATCAGCGAGCGGTCGAGCAGGTCGCCGAGCAGAACCCGGACGACCCCGAGGGGGAGTTCAAGTTCCGACGCTATCTCGACAACCGACAGCGGGGTGTGGCAAAGTGCCAAGATCATTTCATGTTCCGGCTCCGGTGCCCAATGAGCCGCCTCCGGGGGCGCCCCCGGACCGGCCGGACCCTGCTCCGCGGCGTCGCCGCCCGAGGTGAGCCCGGCCGCCGCCGCCTCGTCGGTGACGATCAGCGCGACCATGTCGAACTGCTCGGCGCGCTGGTGGTCCGTGCGGCCCCCGGTGAGCGCATACGGGCGCACCACGGGCCCGGCCGACTCGTCGTGCCAGGCCGGCGGCCGGCGCCCCGCGGCGCCGGGGCCGGTGGGATGCGGGCCCGCCATGTCACGCGCCACCCGGCTCGGCACCCACCCGCGGGTCGGCCGACAGATGCTGCCCGACCCGCGTGACCAGCATCGCCATCTCGTAGGCGATGACGCCGAGGTCGGCGCCCGCGTCGGCGAGCACCGCCAGGCAGGCGCCCTGCCCGGCGGCGGTGACGAACAGGAACGCCGACTCCATCTCCACGATGGTCTGCCGCACCGGGCCGCCGCCGAAGCTCTCCCCGGCGCCGCGCGCGAGGCTCTGGAAGCTGGCCGCCACCGCCGACAGGTGGTCGGACTGCTCGGCCTCCAGCCCGCTGGAGGAGGCGATGCGCAGGCCGTCGCTGGACAGCACGACCGCGTTCTGCACCTTCGCCACCCGCTGGACCAGGTTGTCGAGCAGCCAGCTCAGCTCACCGTTGGGTCCGCCCGCAGTGTCCGTGCCGGCCTGCTGGGATTCTGTCATCGGCTGTCGTCCTCCTGGGCTCGGGGAGATTGGGCTGGGGGCGGCGGGGCGCCGTCCCGCTCCGCCTCCTGGCGGCCGCGTTCCCATCCGCGCTGCATCGCCGACAGCATCGTGCGCAGGCTGTCGGGCGAGCGCTGCGGGTCCGCGGCGGCCGGGGCGGCGGCGGGCTCGGCGGGCGGGGCGTCCGCCTGCGGGACGGGCGGAGCGGGCAGGGGCCCCGTGCCGGCGGGCGGGACGCCGTCGTCCGGGGGACGCAGCGCCGCGGCGGCCAGGTCGGCGTCCACCTTCTCGCGCAGCTGGGGCACCAGGTGGGTCTGGCGCCTGCGGCGCGGCAGCCCGTCCTCGGTCAGGAGCGGCTCCCGGTCCGCCGCGGGCGGCCGCCGCTCCTCGGCGGATGCCCCGGTGGCGGGGGACGTCTCATCGGCGGGCGCCCCTGCGGCCGGGGGCGCCTCTGCGGCGGGAGGTCCGCCGACGGGCGGACGTCCCGTGCGGCGCCGCCGCCGCAGCTCGTCCGACGCCCCGTCACCGGCCGCGGGCTGCAGCGCGGGCGCCTCGGACCGCCCGGACCGCCCGGACGGCGCGGGCGGCTCGGACGGACCGGCCACCAGCCGCATGACGCCCTGCTGCCCGGTCGCGGCGGCCGGCGCCGAGGCGGGCGCCGCGACCACCACGGGCTGCGGCACCCGCCGCTCCTGCTCGCCCGCGGGCCGCCGGACGGGCGGATCCTCGGGCTCGACGATCAGCGACGACGGCAGCAGCACGATCGCGGTCGTCCCGCCGTACGGGGAGGGCCGCAGCGTGACCTGGATGTCGTGGCGGCGGGCCAGCCGCGCCACCACGAACAGGCCGAGGCGGGCGCTGTCGGCGGGGTCGAACTCCGGCGGGTCGGCCAGCCGCTCGTTGGCCAGCCGCACCGCCTCGGCGGACATGCCGAGCCCCCGGTCCTCGACCTCGATGGCGAAGCCGCTGGCCACCGGGTGCCCGCTGACCCGCACGGGCGACTGCGGCGGGGAGAAGGTGGTGGCGTTCTCCACGATCTCGGCCAGCAGGTGCACCACGTCGGCGACGGCGGATCCGGCCAGCGCCAGCCGGGGCAGCGGCTGCACCCGGACCCGCGGGTAGTCCTCCACCTCGGCGACCGCGCCGCGCACCACGTCCACCAGCGGCACCGGTCGGCGCCAGCCGCGGCCGGAGGGGCGGCCGGCCAGGATGACCAGGCCCTCGGCGTGCCGCCGCATGCGGGTGGCCAGGTGGTCCAGCCGGAACAGGTCGGCCAGCTCGGCGGGGTCCTCGGTGCGGTGCTCCATCTCGTCCAGCAGGCTGAGCTGGCGGTGCAGCAGCGCCTGGTTGCGGCGGGCCAGGTTGACGAACACCTCGTTGAGGCCGCGCCGGGCGTCGACCTCGGCGGCGGCGGCCAGCAGGACCGCCTCCCGGGCGCGCGCGAACGACTCGGAGATCTGCCGGATCTCGTCGATCTGGTAGTGGGCCTCGGGTTCCTCGTCGGTCGTGCGGATGGGCCGTCCGGCGCGCGCGTCCTCGGCGAGCTGGGGCAGCCGCCGCTTGGTGAAGTCGACGACGCGGGCGGCCAGCGTGCGGCACTCGCGCAGCAGCCGCCGCGACACGCGCGCCGCGACCACCACGGACAGCACCAGCGCGACCAGGCCGAGGCCGCCGGCGACGGCGAGCCGGGCGAACACGCCGATGGCGATGCCGCGGGCCCGCTCGGTGACGCCGTCCAGCACCTGGTTCTCAAAGCCGTAGAGCCGGTCGAGGACGGAGACGGCGGCCGCGTTCCAGTCCACCGCGCCGACGGGCGGCGTCATGTGCGCGGAGGAGTCGGCCGCGGTGCCGGCGCGCGCCGTGCGGGCCGTGCTCTCGGCGCGGCCGGCGGTGCGCGCGGCGGTGCGCCCGGTCGGCTCGGCCGCGTGCAGGACCCGCTCCTCCAGGGTGCGCAGCCGGGAGAACTGCGGCATGGCGACCAGCCGGTCGTAGCGGACCCGGTCGGCGGTGTTCAGGCTCGGCACCGCGTCGGCGTAGGCGTACCGCTGGACGCCGGTGAACTGGGCGAACTGGGCGCGTTCGGCGGCGGTCAGGCGGCCCGCCGCCAGCACGCCGGCCATCAGGGCGTCCTCGCGGGCCAGGTACTCGCGGCCGCGGGTGAGCTCCAGCAGGACGCGGGCCTCGGCGGCGATGCGCGGGTCCTCGGGGGTGACGGCCCCGTAGACGCCGAACGCGGCGTCGATGATCTGCGAGTAGTCGTTCAGGATCCGGGTGCGGTCGGCGTCGCGCCCGTCGACCAGGCGGCGGATGTCGTCCAGCTCGCCCAGCTCCCGCAGCAGCCCGTCCAGGCGCGCGCGGACGGGGGGTTCGAGCGTGTCGCCGGCTGCGGGGTCCTTTCTATAACGCTCCACGGTCGCCCTGGCCCCGTCGGTGGCCCGGCGCTGGGCGGCCAGCTCGGACTGCCGGGCCGCGGAGCGGGCGCCCAGGGCGGCCAGCGACAGGCGGCGCTCCTTCTGCAGCGCGTCGACCAGCCGCTGGGTGGGCAGCAGCGTCCGGTTCTGGAACCGGTCGCTGTCCAGCAGGGCCTTGGCGTCGCCGAAGCTGATGGCGGTGAGGTAGGCCCACAGCGCGACCAGCGACAGCAGCGGGACGAGGAGCATCATCGCGATCCTCGACCGGATGGAGGTCAAGCGCCGGGCCCTCACGGTTGGCACACCAGGCGTACGCGGGCGGTCGAAGGCAACCGGGGGGACGACATGCTGGTGAACCTCCCGAATGCGGGTTCTACGGGGGTCTGCCGGAGCCTACTACGGCGGCCCGGCAGTGCCGATCTTCGGGGCGGCGCGCCGTGACGGGCCGAACGCCGAACGTCAGGCCCTATGGGCGCACGAAGGCGCGCCCCGCCGCACCGACCGCCTGGCCGGCGCGTTCGGGACGGCGGGACGGCCCGCCCGCGGGCCACCGGGCATCCCCTCAGGCGAACCTCGGATCGACCTGCATGTGCGCGCCCACCCGCTTGATCAGTACGGCCATCTCGTAGGCGATCAGCCCGGCGTCGGCCTCGGCCTCGGCGAGCACGGCCAGGCAGGAGCCGTCGCCCGCGGCGGTCACGAACAGCAGGACGTTGTCCATCTCGATGATGGTCTGGCGGACGTTGCCGCCACCGAAGTGCCGTCCGGCGCCCCGGGCGAGGCTCTGCACGCCGGCGGCGAGCGCCGCGAGGTGCTCGGCGTCCTCGCGGGCCAGCTCACGGGAGGCGGCGACAGCGAGGCCGTCCCTCGACAGCAGCACCGCCTGCCGGACCGCCGGCACACGCTCGGCGAAGTCGTTGACCAGCCAGTTCAGCTCACCGGTCGCGGTGTTGTGCGTCATCTTTCCCTCGTCGGTCGGCAGGCTCCCGGCGTCCGCGTCGGCCGATTTCGGACGCGTCCCCGGCCCCTGAAAGCGCCGCAGACATTACCAGTCGCTATGCGCCATTTCCACGGATTCGCCATTTGGCACGCCGAGGGACGCCGACCCCACCTCCCGACACAGATGTCTTATTTGTGCAATTAGTCCGAATTGGCACTCGGTGTCGTACGGCCGAAGCGCAGGTCGCGGGCGTCCGTGCGGCCGACCCCGGGCCTGTGCCATGATGCCCTGAAACGCCGAGCCGTCCGCGTGCGACGGCCGACGGCGTTACGATTCCCGCCGTGAGTCCCGAAACCCAGGCATCCGAGGCACTTCCGTCGAGACGCCGCCGCACGCCCCGCGGCGGCCGCCACCGGGGTACCGAATCCTTCGTGCTCCCCCCGGGCGCGCCCCCGCTCGTCCTGGCCGTCCCCGGTTCCGCCACGGGCGCCGGCGGCACGATCGCGGCCGAGCTGGCCGTGCTGGTGGAGACCGAGCAGACCGGGCAGCCCGCCCTGGTCGGCCACCTTGAGGGCGAGGACAAGTCGCTGCGCTCGGTCCTCGCGGGCGTGCGCCAGCAGCGCCCCGAGGAGCCCGCCGCGGTGGTGGTGCCGCTGCTGACCGGCCCGCACCCCCAGGTCGACCCCCTGCTGCGCGAGGCGGTGGCCTCCGCACCCCAGCCCGTCCTGCTCGCCGAGCCGCTCGGCCCGCACCCGCAGATCGCCGCCGCGCTGCACGAGCGGCTGGCCGAGGCCGGGCTGGCCCGCGCCGACCGCATCCGCATGATGAGCATGGTGACGGCCGCCAGCGGCTTCCTCGTCGTCACGCCCGGCGAGCAGCCCGCGCTGCGGCAGGCCGAGGTGACCAGCGTGCTGCTGGCCTCCCGGCTGGCCGCCCCGGTGTTCACCGCCCTGCTGGACGACCCCGCCGGCATCGACGCCGCCGTACGGCAGCTGCGCGACGCGGGCGCCAACCGGCTGGCGCTGGCCCCGTACATCATCAACGGCGAGCCCTACCGGGAGGCCATCGCGAACGCCGCCGCCCGCGCCGGCGCCGAGTACGCCGCCCCGATCGGCGCCCACCCGGCCCTGGCGGAACTGGCCGCCCTGCGCTACACCGAGGCCATGGAGCGTGCCCTCACCGCCCTGGAGCGCCGCTGACGGCACGCGCCGTCCGCTCGCGGCGAGCGGCCCCGGGGTCCGTGCCGCCCCGCCATGCCGCCGCGCCCGAGCACCCGCGAACCCCCGCCACCGACCCGCTATCGACCCGCCGCCACCGTCCGCCGCCCGAGACGGCCCGGCACCGGACAGCGCGCGGCGTGCCGTCCCGCGGGGGACGGCACGCCCATGACGCGCTCAGCGGTTCTTGAAGACGGGAGGGCGCTTCTCCATGGTGGCGGTCATGCCCTCGGCCAGGTCCTCGGTGAAGAACGCCAGCGTCTGCACGCCGGTCTCGGCCGCCAGCTGGGCGCGCAGCCCGGGGGCGTCCAGGGACATGTTGAGCAGCTCCTTGGTGCGGCGCAGCCCGTAGGGGGACTTGGCGAGCAGCTCGTCGGCCAGCGCCAGCGCGGCCTTCAGGTCCGCGCCCTGCTCGGTCACCTCCGTGACCAGGCCCAGCTCGGCCGCCTCCGTCACGTCCAGCCGCCGCGCCCGGTAGAAGATCTCGGCCGCGCGGGCCGGGCCGACCAGCCGCGGCAGCAGCCACGACAGCCCGCAGTCGCCCGCCGACAGGCCGAGGTCCACGAACGGCAGGACGAACTTCGTCGTCGGGTCGGCCACCCGCAGGTCGCAGGCGAGCGCCCAGGACACCCCCATGCCCGCCACCGGGCCGTGCAGCGCCGCGATCACCGGCTGCGGGATCTCCCGCAGCCGCGCGGTCACCTCGCCGCCCCGGGCGATGCTCCGGTAGATCCGCTGCGGGCGCCCCTCGCCGGCGGCGTCACCGGCATCGTCGGTGTCGCCGGCCCCGCCGGCGCGCAGGTCCATGCCCGCCGAGAAGCCGCGCCCCTCGCCGGTGAGCACGACCACCCGGGTCTCGGCGTCGCGCATCAGCTCGTTGAGGACGTCGACCATCTCCTCGGCGAGCGCGGCGGTGACCGCGTTCAGCCGCTCCGGGCGGGACAGGGTGATCACCAGCACCCCGTCCCGCCGCTCGAGTTTCAGATCGCCCATGTCCGGCGCGCGGTCAGGAGCCCAGGTGCTGGATCAGCGGGGCCATCTGCTCGCCGGGGTTCTTCGGCACGATGTACGGCTCCTGGGCGTTGATCGCCTCCCAGTTGTCGCGGATCGCCTCCACCGACAGGGCCTCCTTGGTGCCCCAGCCCGGCCCCTCGGCCACGAACACCCGCGCCACCCGGCCGCCGCCGACCGTGTAGACCTCGCCGCTGACCGGGACGCTCTCGTGCACCAGGTAGGCCACCAGCGGGGTGACCTTGTCGACGCCGAGCTTGTCGGCCGAGTCGGGGGGCAGCAGGTCCTCGGTCATCCGGGTCCACGCGACCGGGGCGATCGCGTTGGCCTTGATGTCGTACTTGGCGCCCTCGTGGGCGAGCGTCCGGGTGAACCCGACCAGGCCCATCTTGGCGGTGGCGTAGTTGGCCTGCCCGAAGTTGCCGAACAGCCCGGCGGGCGAGGAGGTGTTGACGATGCGGCCGTAGCCGTTCTCCCGCAGGTGCGGCCAGGCCGCCTTGGTGACCAGGAACGAGCCGCGCAGGTGCACGGCGATCACCGCGTCGAACTCCTCGACGGTCATGTTCTTGAACGACCGGTCGCGCAGGATGCCGGCGTTGTTGATGACGATGTCGACCTTGCCGAACGCCTCCAGCGCCGCGCCCACCACGGCCTCGGCGCCCTCGGGCGTGGCCACGTTGTCGGGGCTGGCCACGGCCTCGCCGCCGTTCTTGTTGATCTCCTCGACGACCTCCTGGGCCGGGCCGGCGGAGGCGCCGACGCCGGAGCGGTCCCCGCCCAGGTCGTTGACGACCACCTTGGCGCCGCGCGCGGCCAGCTCCAGCGCGTGCTGGCGCCCGAGGCCGTGGCCCGCTCCGGTGACGACCGCGACCCGGCCGTCGTAGCGCAGTTCCGACATCCCGCTCTCCTCACATCGCACCGAACACGTCGACGGGTGGTCGACGGATGTACGCCCTCAGGTAACCACCCGAGGGTTACCCAGTGGTACCACTGAACCGAATCTGACTCGGCTTCGGCCCCCTGGACTTCTCCCCCGGCGGCGCCGCGGCTACTCGTCCGGGAGGCCGGTCGGCGGGTGATCGTCCGGTTTGGGTCACCGTCCGCCGCGGGAGCCGTCGGACGCGCCGTCCACGGCGGCGGCCTCGGCAGTGAGGGCGTCGGCGACGCCCTCGGCCTCCTTTTCGGTGCGCGTCTCGCCTCTGCGCCGGCGCCACGCCCAGACGGCCAGCGCGGCCAGCGCGACCGCGGCCAGGGCGATCGCCAGGCCGCGTCCGGCCACCTTGGCCATGTGCTCGAACGCGGCCCCGGTGAAGAAGCCGCCGAAGGTGAACACGCCCACCCAGCAGATCCCGCCGAGCGTGTTGAACACCAGGAAGCGGGCGTAGGGCATGCGGGCGCTGCCCGCCAGGGCGGGCATCAGGGCGCGCAGCAGCGCGGTGAACCGCCCGAGGAACACGGCGAACGCCCCGCGCCGCCGGATGAGGTCCTGGGCGCGGCCCACCGCGGGCCGGTGCCGCCGCGTCGCCCGGGTGTCGAGCAGCCGGTCGCCGTAGCGGCGGCCGATCTCGTAGCCCACCGAGTCGCCCGCGATCGCGGCGGCGATCGCGATCGGCAGCAGGACCGCCAGCGACAGCCGCCCCTGGGAGGCCAGCACCCCGCCGACCACGATCGCGGTCTCGCCCGGGAAGACGAACCCGAAGAACAGTGCGGCCTCGGCGAACACCAGACCGGCCACCAGCAGATACACCGGCAGCGGCGGCAGCCCGTCCACCAGGGCGCTGAAGTGCTGCGTCATGGACACTCCGGCCAGGCTAGCGGTAGCGGCGCGCGCGGCGGCACGCTGGAGGGGACAGACGAGCACGCGACGGACGTCAGGGGCGCGGAATGACGAAGATCATCACCAGGGAGATGAAGGACGGCCGGTTCGAGCGCCAGCCGAACCGCTTCACCGACCGGATCACCGCGGACGGCTCCAGCGGGTACCCCGCCGAGCCCGGCCGCTACCGGCTGTTCGTCTCCTACGCCTGCCCGTGGGCGCACCGCTCGCTGATCGTCCGGCGGCTGCTCGGCCTGGAGGAGGTGATCGGCCTCGGCGTGGTCGACCCGATCCGCGACGAGCGCGGCTGGCGCTTCCCCGAGCCCGACCCGGTGACCGGCGCGACGTTCCTGGCCGAGCTGTACCGGGCCACCGACCCGTCCTACGAGGGCCGCGTCACCGTCCCGTGCGTGTGGGACACCCGCACCGAGCGGATCGTCACCAACGACTTCCCGGTGATCACCACGACGATGGAGCTGGAGTTCGCCGCCCACCACGCCCCCGGCGCGCCCGACCTGTACCCCGCGGAGTCGCGCGCCGAGATCGACGAGCTGAACGAGCTGATCTACGCCAACGTCAACAACGGCGTCTACAAGGCCGGGTTCGCCACCTCCCAGGAGCCGTACGAGGAGGCCGTCGACGCGCTGTTCGACACGCTCGATGTGCTGGAGGAGCGCCTGGCGACGCGGCGCTACCTGATGGGCGACCGGCTCACCGAGGCCGACGTGCGGCTCTACCCCACGCTGGTCCGCTTCGACGTCGTCTACCACGGGCACTTCAAGTGCAACCTGCGGCGGCTGGTCGACTACCCCAACCTGTGGGGCTACGTCCGCGACCTGTACTCGATGCCCGCCTTCCGGGAGACCACGGACTTCGACCACATCAAGCGGCACTACTACGTCACGCACGAGGGCATCAACCCGTCCGGGGTGGTGCCCAAGGGGCCGATCATCGACTGGAGCGAGCCGCACGACCGCGCACGCCTCGCCGCCGGCTGAGGCG
The DNA here is from genome assembly GCF_039539665.1 of Actinomadura keratinilytica. Taxonomy (NCBI): domain Bacteria; kingdom Bacillati; phylum Actinomycetota; class Actinomycetes; order Streptosporangiales; family Thermomonosporaceae; genus Actinomadura; species Actinomadura keratinilytica. The sequence goes on along the minus strand of NZ_BAABDO010000002.1, from coordinate 33,141 downwards.
GCGGGCCCGCCGTGGCCGGTCCGTGCCAGACGCCGCGCGGCGGGCGGAGAGCCCTCGGGGCGTCGGCCTCCCTCGTTATGCTGACGCCCCACATCCTGCCCCCGGGACACGCCGTCCGCGGAACCTCCGGGCCCCGCGCGACCGTCCAAGGTCTTGCGAAACCTCCACGAAAGGGTCAGTCATGCGCAGCGCGTTCTTCGGCAACATGGACCAGGGGCAGCAGCTCCCGGGCCACTTCGCCCTGCAGAACTCGAAGATGCTCCGGGTCCACCTCAACGGGGACGTCCTGGCCCGGCAGGGGTCCATGGTCGCCTTCCAGGGGCAGATGGACTTCGACTACGAGGGCGCCGGAGGCATCGGCAAGTTCATGAAGAAGGCGCTCACCGGCGAGGGCGTCCCCACGATGCGGGTCAAGGGGCAGGGCCTGCTGTTCCTGGCCCACGACGCCGACGACATCCACCTGTTCTACCTGGAGAACGAGGGCATCACCGTCAACGGCTCCAACATCCTGGCCTACGACGCGCACCTGCAGTCCGACATCCAGCGCGTGCAGGGCGCGGGCATCGCCGCGGGCGGCCTGTTCAACACCACCCTCACCGGCACCGGCTGGGTGGCGCTCACCACACACGGCACCCCGGTCATGCTCGACTGCGGCCGGGCGCCCACGTTCGTCGACGGCCAGTCGGCGGTGGCCTGGAGCAGCCACCTGCAGGTAGGCGTCAACCGCACCTTCAAGATCGGCGCGCTGATCGGCCGGGGCAGCGGCGAGGCGATGCAGCTGGCGTTCCAGGGGCAGGGCTTCGTGCTCGTCCAGGCCAGCGAGGGCCCGACGGTCCCGCCGCACACCCACTGACCTGCGGACGGCGCGCAGCCGCCGGAGGTTTTCGGAGATCTCGACGAATTCGGGGTGCCGGATTTGGCGAGATCCACCGTAACGGGGCCCCGCGGGGGCGGGGTGCCGACGTCACGGCGTCCCCGGCGGGCGAGTGCGAGTAGCCTTAAGTCGTCTCAGAACACACCTGCGAGCTGCGGAAGAGGGCGATCTCCGCCGTGTCGACAGAGTCGCACACAAGTGCCGACCCCAAGCACACAGATTTCGGTGCCAACGAGTGGCTGGTCGACGAGCTGTACCACAAGTACCTCGAAGACCCGAACTCCGTGGACGAAGCCTGGTGGAGCTTCTTTGCGGACTACCAGCCGGACTCCCGGCCGTCCGCCGCTCCCCCGAACGCGTCCCCCGGCACCGACGGAGCGGTCGTGACGGCCGCCAACGGCACCGCGGCCGCCCCGCCGACACAGCCGGTGACGCCGCCCAAGGCCGCCCCCAAGGCGGCGCCGAAGGCCGAGGCCAAGAAGGCCCCCGCCGTCCAGGTGCCCGAGGGCGCCGAGGAGGTGCGGCTGCGCGGCGTCGCCGCCCGCACCGCGACCAACATGGACGCCAGCCTGGCGGTGCCGACGGCCACCAGCGTGCGGGCGGTCCCGGCCAAGCTGCTGATCGACAACCGCATCGTCATCAACAACCACCTGCGGCGCGGCCGCGGCGGCAAGGTCTCCTTCACCCACCTGATCGGCTACGCCATCGTCCGCGCGCTGCAGGCGATGCCGGAGATGAACAACGGCTACGCCGAGATCGACGGCAAGCCGACGCTGATCAAGCCCGCGCACGTCAACTTCGGCCTGGCCATCGACCTGCAGAAGGACGACGGCACCCGGCAACTGGTGGTGCCCAACATCAAGGCCGCCGAAACCCTGGACTTCCGCCAGTTCTGGGCCGCCTACGAAGAGATCGTCCGCAAGGCGCGCGCCGGCAAGCTCACCCTGGAGGACTTCCAGGGCACCACGATCAGCCTGACCAACCCCGGCACGATCGGCACCGTGCACTCGGTGCCGCGGCTGATGCCCGGCCAGGGCTGCATCATCGGCGTGGGCGCCATGGAGTACCCGGCCGAGTTCGCCGGCGCGTCCGCCGAGACGCTGGCGCGCAACGGCATCAGCAAGGTCATGACGCTGACGTCGACCTACGACCACCGCATCATCCAGGGTGCGCAGTCGGGCGACTTCCTGCGCCGCATCCACCAGCTGCTGCTGGGCGAGGACGGCTTCTACGACGAGATCTTCGAGGCGCTGCGGATCCCGTACGAGCCGGTCCGCTGGGTGCAGGACATCTCGGCCACCCACGAGGACGACGTCGCCAAGGTCGCCCGCGTCCACGAGCTGATCCACGCCTACCGGGTGCGCGGCCACCTGATGGCCGACACCGACCCGCTGGAGTACAAGCAGCGCCGCCACCCCGACCTGGACATCCTTGAGCACGGCCTCACCCTGTGGGACCTGGAGCGCGAGTTCGCCACCGGCGGCTTCGGCGGCAAGCCGACCATGAAGCTGCGCGACATCCTGGGCGTGCTGCGCATGGCCTACTGCCGCACGGTCGGCATCGAGTACATGCACATCCAGGACCCCGAGGAGCGGGCCTGGATCCAGGAGCGGGTGGAGATCCCGCACGACAAGCCGTCGCGCGAGGAGCAGCTGCACATCCTGCGCCGCCTCAACAGCGCCGAGGCGTTCGAGACGTTCCTGCAGACCAAGTTCGTCGGGCAGAAGCGGTTCTCGCTGGAGGGCGGCGAGTCGCTGATCCCGCTGCTGGACTCGGTGATCTCGGCGGCGGCGCAGGCGCACCTGGACGAGGTCGTCATCGGCATGGCGCACCGGGGCCGGCTCAACGTGCTGGCCAACATCGTCGGCAAGTCCTACGGGCAGATCTTCGGCGAGTTCGAGGGCAACCTCGACCCGCGCAGCGCCCAGGGCTCCGGCGACGTGAAGTACCACCTGGGCGCCGAGGGCGACTTCGTGGCCCCCGACGGCTCGAAGATCCGCACGTCGCTGGTGGCCAACCCGTCCCACCTGGAATGCGTCGACCCGGTGCTGGAGGGCGTGGTCCGCGCCAAGCAGGACGTCCTGGACGTCGGCGAGGCGGGCTTCACCGTGCTGCCGATCCTCATCCACGGCGACGCGGCGTTCGCCGGGCAGGGCGTGGTGGCCGAGACGCTGAACCTGTCGCAGCTGCGCGGCTACCGCACCGGCGGCACCGTGCACGTGGTGGTCAACAACCAGGTCGGCTTCACCACCGCGCCGGAGTACTCGCGCTCCAGCGTCTACTCCACCGACGTGGCCCGGATGATCCAGGCGCCGATCTTCCACGTCAACGGCGACGACCCGGAGGCGTGCGCGCGGGTGGCGCGGCTGGCCTTCGAGTACCGGCAGACCTTCAAGAAGGACGTCGTCATCGACATGGTCTGCTACCGGCGGCGCGGGCACAACGAGTCCGACAACCCCTCGTTCACCCAGCCGCTGATGTACGACCTGATCGACGCCAAGCGCTCGGTCCGCAAGCTGTACACCGAGGCGCTGATCGGCCGCGGCGACATCACGGTCGAGGAGGCCGAGGCGGCGCTGCGCGACTACCAGGAGCAGCTGGAGCGGGCGTTCACCGAGACCCGGGAGGCGGCCAAGCGGCCGCTGGAGCCGGGGTCGGTGGTCAAGCCGGACGTCGAGGAGCGCATCCCGATCGACCACGCGGGCGCGGGCACCGCGATCCCGATGGAGACGGTCAAGCGGATCATCCAGTCGCAGGTCACGCTGCCGGAGGGCTTCAACGTGCACCCGCGGCTGCAGCCGATCCTGCAGCGCCGGGTGCAGTCGATCGAGGACAACGCGATCGACTGGGCCACCGGGGAGCTGCTGGCGTTCGGGTCGCTGCTGATCGACGGGCACCCGGTCCGGCTGGTCGGCCAGGACTCGCGGCGCGGCACGTTCGGCCAGCGGCACGCGGTGCTGGTGGACCGCAAGACCGGCGAGGAGTACACCCCGCTCAAGCAGTTCGGGCAGGGCGTGTCGAAGTTCTACGTGCACGACTCGCTGCTCAGCGAGTACGCGGCGATGGGCTTCGAGTACGGGTACGCGATGACCCGGCCGGACGCGCTGGTGTGCTGGGAGGCCCAGTTCGGCGACTTCGCCAACGGCGCGCAGTCGGTCGTCGACGAGTACATCTCGTCCGGCGAGCAGAAGTGGGGCCAGCGCTCGGGCGTGGTGCTGCTGCTGCCGCACGGCTACGAGGGCCAGGGGCCCGACCACTCCTCGGCGCGCATCGAGCGCTACCTGCAGCTGTGCGCCCAGGACAACATGACCGTGGTCTACCCGACGACCCCCGCGAACTACTTCCACCTGCTGCGCTGGCAGGTGCTGTCGCAGCGGGGCAAGCCGCTGGTGGTGTTCACGCCCAAGTCGCTGCTGCGGCTCAAGGCGGCCACCTCGGCGGTCGACCAGATCACCGAGGGCTCGTTCCAGCCGGTGATCGGCGAGACGTCGGCGGACATCGACCCGGCGAAGGTGCGCAAGGTCGTGCTGACGTCCGGCAAGGTCTACTACGAGGCCCTGGCGGCGCGGAAGGCGGCGGGCGTCGACGACACGGCGCTGGTGCGGGTGGAGCGGCTCTACCCGCTGCCGGTGGACGAGATCAAGGCGGAGCTGGCCAAGTACCCGGCCGACGCCGAGCTGGTGTGGCTGCAGGAGGAGCCGGCCAACATGGGCGCCTGGCCGTTCATCGCGCTCAAGCTGCCGCCGCACCTGGACGGCCGGCAGCTGAACCGGGTGTCGCGCCGGGCCGCCTCGTCGCCGGCGGTCGGCTCGGCCAAGCTGCACCAGGCCGAGCAGGAGGCGCTGCTGGCCCGGGTCTTCGGCGCCGGGCAGTGACGGACCGGAACGGGTAACGACCGGCTGAGTGTCGAGGGCTCCGGGCGCGGCCGCGCCCGGAGCCCTCGCCTTTGCCGCATGGCTGGAGAGAGGCGATGTACTTCACCGATCGGGGTATCGAGGAGCTGACCGAGCGGCGCGGTGAGGAGGAGGTCACCCTGAGCTGGCTGGCCGAGCGGCTGCGCGAGTTCGTGGATCTGAACCCCGAGTTCGAGACGCCCGTCGACCGGCTGGCCACCTGGCTGGCCCGGCTGGACGAGGACGACGAGGAGTAGCGGCCCCGGCCCGGCTCTGCCGCGACGCGATATGCCCGCTCTTACCGAGACGCGACATATCGTGTTTACTGGAAGCAGTCGGACGAAGGGCGATGTCGCGATGTCGCGCTGGACGATCGAGGAACCCACCTCCCTGGAATTCGACGGCGTGGTGGCGCTGAAGACCACGCTGATCGCCGGAAGCGTCTGCGTGCTGGCCGGGGGCGAGCGGCCCTCGGTCCTGGTGGACGAGGTGGAGGGGCCGCCGCTGGTGGTCAGCCACGAGGCCGGCATGCTCAACGTCAGCCACGAGCGGCTCTGGGAGGGCGTGCTGACCTGGCTGCGCACCCAGCGGTGCCGCGCCGTGGTCACCGTCACCGTGCCGCACGACTGCCCGGTCACCGTCAACCTGGTGTCCGCGGACGCGGTCATCACCGGGCTGTCGGCCCGCACGTCCCTCAAGACCGCCTCGGGCGACGTCACCCTGGACGGCGTCACCGGCGAGATCGACGTGGGCACCGTGTCGGGCGCGATCGAGGCCCAGGGGCTGGACGGGCGGGTGGCGTTCACCTCCGTGTCCGGCGACCTGGCGCTGGCGGGCGGCTCGGTGGACGCGCTGACCGCCCGCACCGTCAGCGGCCGCATCGCCGTGGACGTGGACCTGGCGAAATCCGGGTCGGTGGAGGTGAACACCGTATCCGGCGAGGTGGCGCTGCGCGTCCCGGAGTCCGTCTCGGCCGAGGTGACGCTGAACTCGGCGGCCGGTCGGCTCGACTCCTCCTTCGCCGGGCTGGAGCGGCAGGACCGCCCGTTCGGCCGGACCGTCGCGGGCCGGCTGGGGGACGCCTCCGGCAGGCTGTCGGTGAACACGGTGTCCGGCGGCGTCACCCTGCTCGGCCGGACCCCCGGCGACCCCGCATCCGGAATGGAGAAGTGAGTTGAGCCCCGTCTTCGGCCACGGCCGCCTGCGGCTGTACCTGCTCAAGCTGCTGGAGGAGTCCCCCCGGCACGGCTACGAGGTGATCCGGCTGCTGCAGGACCGCTTCCTCGGGGTCTACTCGCCCTCCCCCGGCACCATCTACCCGCGCCTGGCCCGGCTGGAGTCCGAGGGCCTGGTCAGCCACGAGGTCGTCAAGGGCAAGAAGGTCTACTCGCTCACCGACAAGGGCCGGGCCGAGCTGGAGCGCCGCATGGACGAGCTGGCCGAGCTGGAGGAGGAGATCTCCGCCTCGGCGCAGCGGTTCGCCCGCGAGGTGCAGCAGGACGTCCGGCAGACGGTGCGCACGCTGCGCGAGGAGCTCACCCAGGCCGCCCGCAGCATGCGCGACCAGGGCCGGGCCGCCTCCAAGGAGGCGTGGCGGGAGACCGCCGAACGCCAGAAGGAGGAGTGGCGCCGGCAGAAGGACTTCTGGCGCGAGCAGACGCAGACCTGGAAGGAGGAGTGGCAGCGCAGCTGGGAGGAGGTCTGGAAGACCGCGACCGGCTCCCAGGACGACTTCGCCCGCCTCAAGCTGGAGCGCCTGCTCGGCCGGTTCGTCGAGGACGTCCGCCGCGACGCCCGCGACGCCCGGCTGAGCGAGCACGATCTGGAGGCGGTGCGGGACCTGCTCGACGACGCCCGCGCCCGCCTCCGCGACCTGCTGTCGTGATCGGCGCTGTCGTGACCGGCGCTGGGCGCGTCCCGCCCGGTCCCCCGGCCGGGCGGGCGGCTACGGCGTGAAGACGATCTTGCCGAAGAGGTCGCCCTCGGCCATGGCGGTGAAGCCCTCGACGGCCCGGTCCAGCGGCAGCACCCGGTCGATCTTCGGCCGGACGCCCGTGGTGACCAGGAACCGCGCCAGCCGCTGGAGCTGGTCGCGGGTGCCCATGGTGGAGCCGACCACCGACAGCTGCAGGAAGAACACCCGGTTCAGCTCGGCGGGCGGCACCTGGCCGCTGGTCGCGCCCGACACCACGATCCGCCCGCCCGGCCGCAGCGACTTCAGCGAGTGCGACCAGGTGGCCTGGCCGACGGTCTCCATGACCGCGTCCACCCGCTCGGGCAGCCGGGCGCCGGGCTCGAACGCCGCGTCCGCGCCCAGCTCCAGGGCCCGCTCGCGCTTGGCCTCGCTGCGGCTGGTCGCCCACACCCGGTAGCCCGCGGCCGAGCCGAGCGCGATCAGCGCGGTGGCGACGCCGCCGCCCGCGCCCTGCACCAGGACGGTCGAGCCGGGCTGCAGGCCGGACTTGTCGAACAGCATCCGGTAGGCGGTCAGCCAGGCGGTCGGCAGGCAGGCCGCCTCCTCGAACGACAGCTCCGCGGGCTTGGGCACCAGGTTGCGGCGCGGCACCGCGACCTTCTCGGCGAACGTGCCGTCGTGCAGCTCCGACAGCAGCGACCGCTTGGGGTCGAGCGTCTCGTCGCCGCCGCCGCGCTGCGGGTCGCCGATGACCGAGTGCACGATGACCTCGTTGCCGTCCTCGTCCACTCCGGCCGCGTCGCAGCCCAGGATCATCGGCAGCTGCTCGGCGCGCAGCCCCACGCCGCGCAGCGACCACAGGTCGTGGTGGTTGAGGGCGGCGGCCTTGACCGTCACCGTGGTCCACCCGCCGGGGACCTCCGGGTCGGGCCGCTCGCCCAGCGTCAGCCCGTTCACGGGATTGTCTGCGTCGAATCGCGTAGCCGTCACAGCGAACATGACCGCACCCTAGTCCGCGCCAAAACCACGCGCCCCGACCGGGGTCCGGCCGGGGCGCGAAAGGATGCTACGAGCGCGACTTCGGGATCTCCTCGGGAGCCTCGCCGGCCGTCAGGCCCTCCGGGTGCTCCAGGTCGGCCGCGTCGCCGACGTCCACGTGGGTGGGGTCGAGGACCCGGCGCAGGAAGCGCTGGGTGCGTTCGTGCCGAGGATCGCCGATGACCTGGTCCGGCGGCCCCTGCTCGACGATCACGCCGCCGTCCATGAACACCACGTGGTCGGCCACGTCCCGGGCGAAGGCCATCTCGTGGGTGACCACGAGCATGGTCATGCCCTCCTGGGCGAGCTGGCGCATGACGGTGAGCACGTCGCCGACCAGCTCCGGGTCGAGCGCCGAGGTGGGCTCGTCGAACAGCATCAGGCTCGGGTCCATCGACAGCGCCCGCGCGATGGCGACGCGCTGCTGCTGCCCGCCGGACAGCTGGGAGGGGTAGCTGTCGGCCTTGCCCTCCAGGCCCACCTTGGCGAGGTTCTCGCGGGCGATCCGCTCGGCCTCGGCCTTGGAGCGCTTGAGCACCCGCCGCTGGGCGATGGTGAGGTTCTCCAGCACCTTCAGGTGGCTGAACAGGTTGAACTGCTGGAAGACCATGCCCAGGCGGCGGCGCGCGGCGTTGATGTCCACGTCGGGGTGGGTCAGCTCGACGCCGTCCACGACGATCGTGCCCGCGGTCGGCTCCTCCAGCAGGTTCACGCACCGCAGCAGGGTCGACTTGCCCGAGCCGGACGGGCCGATGATGCAGATCACCTGGCCCCGCTCCACCGACAGGTCGATGCCCTTGAGCACCTCGACGGGGCCGAACGACTTGTGCAGCCCGCGGATCTCCACCATGTGCGTCACAACGCTCACCGTGCCTTCGCCTGGCGGGCCTCAAGCCTGCGCACGAGGTAGCCCAGCGGAATCGTGATGATCAGATACGCCGTGCCGGCCACCATGATCGGCGTGACGTCCGCCAGCCGCACCGCGACCTGCTCCCCGAACTTGGTCAGCTCGACCTGGGTGCTGGTCACGCCGAGCACGAAGACCAGCGAGGAGTCCTTGAACAGCAGCACCAGCTCGTTGGTGAGCGGCGGGATCACGATCCGGAACGCCTGCGGGATGACGATCGTGAGCATGGCGCGGCTGTAGGACATGCCCAGCGAGCGGGCCGCCTCCATCTGGCCCTTGGGCACCGCCTGGATGCCGGCCCGGATCGTCTCGGCCATGTAGGCGGCGCCCACCAGGCCGAGCCCGAGCGCGATCTGGGTGTAGATGCCGCCGGGCGGGTCGCTGAACGTCGGGAAGGCGATCGGCAGGCCGAAGGCGACCAGGATCAGGATCAGCAGCGCGGGCAGCCCGCGGAAGATCTCGATGAAGACCAGCCCGAACCAGCGGTACGGCCCCACCGACGACAGCCGCATCAGCGCGATCACCAGGCCGACCACGATGCCCAGCGCGTAGGCCAGGACGGTGTAGATCACCGTGTTGCCGAGCGCCCGGAAGACGTCGGGGACGGTCTCCCGCGCCGCGTCGGCGTCGAGGAAGTGCTCCTGGATCTTCGGCCAGTCGGCGAACACGGCGACCAGCACCACGATCAGCAGGAAGATCGCGTACTGGATCCAGCGGCCGATCCGCTGCTTCTGGCGTGGGCTGAGCCCGCTCCGGCCGGGGGATCCCCCGGCCGGAGCGGCCTCTGGCGTCGTCGCGGTCATGAGCGGCTATCAGCCTTCGGCGGGCATCGTCTTGGGGTCGGAGCCGACCCACTTCTTGTACGTCTCCTTCCAGGTGCCGTCCTGGATGGAGGACGTGATCGTCTCGTTGATGACCTTCAGCAGCTCCTCGCTGCCGGTCTTCTTGACGGCGAAGCCGTACTGCGCGCCGGTCGGGATCTCGGCGACCAGCTCGAACTTGCCGGAGACCTCGGGCTTCTTGAGCCAGCCGTTCACCACCGGCAGGTCCTGCAGGGCGACGTCGATCGCCCCGGACTGCAGGGCCAGCAGCTGCTTGCCGGAGTCCTTGTACTGGCGGGCCTCGATGCCCTTGCTCTTGGCGTAGTCGAGGCTGGTGGTGTCGGCCTGGACGCCGAGCTTGGCGCCCTTGGCCTTGACGTCGTCCACCGAGGTGACGCCCGAGCCCTTCTTCACCAGCAGGCCGAGCACCTCGGGGAAGTACGGCCGGGAGAAGCCCAGGTTCTGCTTGCGCTCGTCGGTGATCGTCATGCCGGCGGCGGCGACGTCGCAGCGGTTGGCGTTGAGCGCGGCCCCGCTCTTGATCACATCGAAGTCGATGTTGACGATCTCCTGGGTGACGCCGAGCTTCTTGGCGACCATGTCGATCATGTCGACGTCGAACCCGACCACCTTGCCGCCCTCCTCGTACTGGAACGGCGGGTACGGCAGGTTGGTGCAGGTCTTCAGCTTGCCGCTGCTCACCAGCCTGACCCCGGGGACCTTGGTCCCGGTCGCCGAGTCGTCACCCGAGTCGCCCCCGCACGCACTCAGCGCCAGCAGCCCGGACAGGGCGAGCGCGGCGGCCGCGACGGTACGGCGACGCAGAGAACCAATCGTCACGGTCCCCCTCCATAAATTCGTCGATCATTGGCCGGACCGGGTCGATCCGTAGACGAGTGCACATTCTGGCGTACACCAGGCATGAACTGGATTAAGGGTGCGAAACAATCGCACAACAGAGCAGGCGGCTCCACCCTACCCGCGGCGACGTTTCGACTGCACACGGTGGGCATGACGCCCGAAAGGGACGGGTGCCGCGTGGCGTCGGGGGCGCATGTTGCGTGACGGCCGCCACTCCGGCCCCCGCCCATCGGGCCGAGGCCCCTGTGGCACAATCGGACAACGGGTGACCCCCGTACGTCGCGAGATCACCACAGGTGCCCGGCCACCAGACCGCACCACCGTCCACGCGCGGCATCGCCTCAAAGCTCTCATCTCACAGACAGGGGTCGCTGTGGCTGTTCAGCCCTTCACCAGCGAAACGCGCGGGTCCGGATCCCCGGACTCCGCCTCGCTCGACAACGATCCGGCATTTCGGTTGCACCGGGGTGGCAAGCTCGAGATGCGCTCCACCATCCCGGTGCGCGACAAGGAAGACCTCTCCCTCGCCTACACCCCCGGCGTCGCCCGGGTGTGCACCGCCATCGCCGACAACCCCCGGCTCGCCAACGACTACACCTGGACGTCCAAGGTCGTCGCGGTGGTGACCGACGGCACGGCCGTCCTCGGCCTCGGTGACATCGGCCCGGCCGCCTCCATGCCCGTCATGGAGGGCAAGTCGCTGCTGTTCAAGGAGTTCGCCGGGGTCGACTCGGTGCCGATCGCGCTCGACTGCACCGGCGTCGACGAGATCGTGGAGACCGTCGTGCGGCTGGCGCCCAGCTTCGGCGGGATCAACCTGGAGGACATCAGCGCACCGCGCTGCTTCGAGATCGAGGACCGCCTGCGCGCGGCCCTGGACATCCCCGTCTTCCACGACGACCAGCACGGCACCGCGATCGTGACGCTCGCCGCGCTGAAGAACGCCGCCTGCCTGATCGGCCGGCCGCTGTCGGACCTGCGCGCCGTCGTCGCGGGCGCCGGCGCCTCCGGCGTGGCCGTGACGCGCATGCTGCTGGGGGCGGGCATCGGCGACATCGCCGTGTCCGACAGCCGCGGCCTGATCTACCCGGGCCGGGCCGGCCTCAACCCGGTCAAGGAGGCGCTGGCGGCCGACACCAACCGGGCCGGCCTGCGCGGCTCCACCGAGGAGGCGCTGCGCGGCGCCGACGTGTTCATCGGCCTGTCCGGCGGCACCGTGCACGAGTCGGCCATCGCCGCCATGGCCGACGACGCGATCGTGTTCGCGCTGTCCAACCCGACGCCCGAGGTGCCCCCGGAGGTCGCCCGCCGGCACGCCCGGGTGGTCGCCACCGGCCGCAGCGACTTCCCGAACCAGATCAACAACGTGCTGGCCTTCCCCGGCATCTTCCGCGGCGCGCTGGACGTGCGCGCCCGCACCATCACCGAGGGCATGAAGCTGGCCGCCGCCGACGCGCTGGCCGCCATCGTGGGCGACGACCTCGCCCCCGACCACATCATCCCCGGCCCGTTCGACGAGCGCGTCGCACCCGCGGTGAGCGCGGCCGTGGCCGAGCAGGCCCGCCGCGAGGGCGTCGCCCGCCGCTGAGCCGAGAACGACCTTCCGGCCCCGATTACGGCCCGTGCTCCCACCCCCGGGAACACGGGCCGTAATCAACTCCACCCCCACCTCATCCGGCAAACCTTTATCAAAACCCCAACAAGACAACCAATCTGCCGCCATCACCCCGCACAGCCCGCAAATATTTCATATTGCCCTCGGCGCCCTCTGCCGCCGCCGTCGGCCAAGGTGTAATAGTCGACAGAAGGGAACGCTTTCCCCGACCCCGCCCGAAGGCCCGACTCTGTCAGGAGCCCTCGTGGACCTGTCCTCCTATGCCGACCTGGCGCTCGACCTGGTGAACACCCGGCAGCCGAGCGGAGACGGGCTGGGCGACCTCGACGGGCTGCAGGCGCTGCTGGCCCACCGCCCGCACCTGGGCGGCCGCGTCACCCGCCGCGACCTGGACGCGATGCGCGAACTGCGCGACGAGCTGCGCGCCGTCTTCGTCGCCGCCGACCACGGCGACGAGGAGGACGCCGCCGAACGCCTCAACGCCCTGCTCATCCAGCACCCCGTCCACCCCCAGCTGTCCGGCCACGACGCCCAGGGCTGGCACCTGCACCTCAACGAGGGCGGCTCCATCCCCGACCGCTACGCCGCCCGCGCCGCGATGGGCCTGGCCGTCCACATCAGCGACCGCGGCATGCACGGCCTCGGCATCTGCGCGACCGCGGACTGCGAACGCGTCTTCCTGGACACCACCCCCGACGCCTCCCGCCGCCACTGCCCCGCCCACACCCCCGCCAACCACCAATCCGCCGCCCCAGCCCCCCTCCCCCGTTGACCGCCCTCGTCGCATCGCCGGTTCTCAGTGATCTGCTCGGCGACCTGCGCGGCCGGGGATGAAGATCGCGAGGCGGGACAGCGGCCAGTAGCGGGCCACCACGCGGCCCACGATCAGGTTCTCGGGGACGGCGTCGAAGTCCCAGCTGTCCTGGCGGCCGGAGGCGCCCTGGTTGTCGCTCTCCAGCCACCAGCCGCCGTCGGTGCGGCGGGTCGCCCGTTTGACGATCAGCTGCTCGGCGCGTCCCGGGTGGCGGGCCACCACGACGTCCCCCTCGGCGACCCGCGTCCCCCGGCGCACCAGGAGCCAGTCACCGGGCCGCAGCGCAGGCGTCATCGACTCCCCCGCCACCGCGACGGCCATCAGCCGGCCGGCCATTCCCGCGCCCTCCGCATAGGTCACCGTTGTCTGGAGACAACGTCACTCCGGGCTCTCCCCCCCGTGAGGGGTCCTAGGCCCAAATACCGAGCGCCCCGCGCCGACGGCGGCGCCGCCACAAGAGTAATGTCGGTGACCTGAGCATGATCCGATTCGAGGGAAGGGAAACGCAGGTGCTCGCAAACCTTCTGCGCCCCAAGACCACGGTCTCCGCGCACTGCGACCTGCCGTGCGGGGTCTACGACCCGGCGCAGGCGCGCATCGAGGCCGAGTCCGTCAAGGCGATCTGCGAGAAGTACGCGGCCAACGAGGACCCGGTCTTCCGGGCCCGCGCCATCCTCATCAAGGAGCAGCGCTCGCAGCTGGTCAAGGAGCACCTGTGGGTGCTGTGGACCGACTACTTCAAGCCGCCGCACTTCGAGAAGTACCCGCAGCTCCACCAGCTGTTCAACGAGGCCACCAAGCTGGCCGGCGCGGGCGGCACCAAGGGCGGCATGGACGTCAAGACCGCCGAGGAGCTGCTCGCCAAGATCGCGGAGATCGACAAGATCTTCTGGGAGACCAAGCAGGGCTGAGCAGGCCCGGCGCGCCACGTCACGAGGCCCTGCCCGGCTCGGGCGGGGCCTCGTCCATACATGGCCGCCTGCGTGGCGCGGATGTCAGGGGAGGTTGGGGGCTTGTAGCCTTTTCGTGTGATCCGCGCCGCAGTTCCCGAAGACGTTCCCGCGATCCTGAGCCTGATCCGCAGGCTCGCCGACTACGAGCGCGCACTGCACGAGGTCAAGGCGACCGAAGACGATCTGCGCGAGCACCTGTTCGGGCCGCAGCCGCGGGTGTTCGCGCATGTGGCCGAGCACGAGGGCGAGGTCGTCGGGTTCGCACTGTGGTTCCTGTCGTTCTCCACCTGGCTCGGCCGCCACGGCATCTACCTGGAGGACCTCTACGTCTGCCCGTCCGCGCGCGGCAAGGGCTACGGCAGGGCGCTGCTGGCGGAGCTGGCGCGGATCGCCGTGGAGCGCGGGTACGGCCGGGTCGAGTGGTCGGTGCTGAACTGGAACACCCCGGCGATCGGTTTCTACAAGGCGCTGGGCGCGCAGCCGCAGGACGAGTGGACCGTGTTCCGGCTCACCGGCAAGGCGCTGGAGGAGCTCGGCGGCGGCCGGGACGGGCGGGAAGCGGGGCCCGGACACCCGGACAGGTGATCCATTTCTACCGGATGCGGCAAAGCCACGCGCGCCGGAGTCTCGAAGCAGGCCGGTTAGGCGGTAGTTTCGAAGGCAGCGGGACCTACCGCGCAAGGGAGTGACGTGACTGAGGAAACCGCTGCGATGCCGGCCAGTACGAAGGTGTCGCCGCGCGACGCGGTGACCGTGAAGCTGCCTGCCGCGAGCGCCTACCTGTCGGTCCTGCGGACCGCCACGGCGGGTCTTGCGGCCCGGCTCGACTTCACGCTGGACGAGATCGAGGACCTTCGCATCGCCGTCGACGAGGCGTGCGCGATGCTGCTCGCACAGGCGGTGCCCGGAACCGACCTGACCTGCGAGTTCGAACTGACCGGTGACGCGATGCGCATCAACGTGTCGGTGCTGACCGTGGACGGCCGCGAGCCGAGCCGCGACACCTTCGCCTGGACGGTGCTGTCGTCGCTGGCCGGAGAGGTCGACTCCGAGGTGGGCGCCGACGACCGGGTCACGGTGATGCTGCAGAAGCGTCGCGGCGCGACGGGGGCCCCGTGACGGAGAAGACGACCCTTCCGGAGGGCGGCGGCGCGACGGGCGCGAGCGAGCGCCCCGACACCGCGGTGCCCGACCGCGCCCGGGCCCGGGCGCTGTTCGAGCGGCTGGCCGAGCTGCCCGAGGGCGACCCGGAGCGCCAGCGCATCCGCGACCAGCTGGTGGAGCTGCACCTGCCGCTGGTGGAGTACCTGGCCCGCCGCTTCCGCAACCGCGGCGAGTGGCTGGACGATCTGATCCAGGTCGCCACGATCGGACTGATCAAGTCGATCGACCGGTTCGACCTGGAGCGCGGCGTGGAGTTCTCCACCTACGCCACGCCCACCATCGTCGGCGAGATCAAGCGGCACTTTCGCGACAAGGGCTGGGCGGTGCGGGTGCCGCGCCGGCTGCAGGAGCTGAAGCTGTCGCTGACCAAGGCGATCAGCGATCTGGCCCAGCGCGAGGGGCGCGCCCCGACCGTCAGCGAGCTGGCGGCGCACCTGGGGATGAGCGAGGAGGAGGTGCTGGAGGGCCTGGAGTCGGCCAACGCCTACTCCACGGTCTCGCTGGACGCCCCCGACTCCGGCGACGAGGACGCGCCCGCGGTGGCCGACTCGCTCGGCATGGTGGACGAGTCGCTGGAGGGCGTGGAGTACCGCGAGTCCCTCAAGCCGCTGCTGGAGAAGCTGCCCGCCCGCGAGAAGAAGATCCTCCTGCTGCGCTTCTTCGGCAACATGACCCAGTCGCAGATCGCCGCCGAACTAGGCATCTCCCAGATGCACGTCTCCCGTCTGCTCGCCCGCACCCTCGCCCAGCTCCGGGAGGGCCTCACCGCCGACGAGTGACCGCAGGCCGCCGCGGAGTTCGCAAGGCGGGTCCCGCTCGCACGGCGTTCCCTGTTGGCAGAACGCGCGCCGCCGTCGGCGCGAGGACAGACGCGCACAACAGGCGTCACGGTGCGTGCACACGCGTGTGGGGGGCGGAGCCGGATACACCGGCCGCCGCCCCCACGCGTATTTTCAACGCTTTTTACCGCCCTGCTTCTTCTTGCCGCTCGGGGCGCGTCCGCGGGGCGCCGCCGCGGCCTTCTCCCGCGGCTCGCCGGCGCCCTCGCCGGCCGCGTCCCGTTCACCGGAATCGCCGGAGGGCTCGTGGTCGTGGACGAGCCAGGCCGTGGTGGGCGGGCTGAGCAGGAGCACCAGCGCGGCCACGGCGACCAGGCCCAGCGGGACGGCCAGCCAGTACTGCCCGCTCTGCCACAGCGACCAGGCGACCGGCAGGGCGAACAGCTGCACCAGGACGCTGGGCGAGCGGCTCCAGCCGTCGCCGCGCAGCAGGCCGCGGGCGCAGCCCAGCATGCCCGCGCCGGCGCCGAGCGCGATGACGGTCACGGCGATCGCGGTCGCCGGGTCCACGGCCGCGCCGATCACCGTCTCGTACCCGGTGAACAGGCCGAACCCGACCGCGGTGAGGCCCTCGGCGGCGACGAGGGCGGCGGCGCCGTGCACGGTGTTCAGACGCTTCGACACAACCAGCAAGCCTATCCCCGGGCGCCGGCGCCCCTGTCCCCGAGCACGGATACGCTGAACGCCGTGCGCGCCATGCTCATCGCCAACCCCAAGGCGACCTCGACCACGCGGCGGGCCCGCGACATCATGCTGCGGGCCTTCACCGGCGATCTGACCGTCGATCTCGCCGAGACGGCGCACCGCGGCCACGCCATGGAGCTGGCCCGCAAGGCCGCGCACGAGGGGTACGACCGGGTCGTGGTGCTCGGCGGCGACGGCACGGTCAACGAGGCCGTCAACGGGCTGCTGGCCGACGGGCCGTCCCCGGACCTGCCGGTGCTGGCCGTGGTGCCGTGCGGCAGCGCGAACGTGTTCGCCCGGGCGCTGGGCCTGCCGGGCGACCCGCTCGGGGCGACCCGCCAGGTGCTGCAGGGCCTGCGGGCCGGGCGGCACCGCACGGTGGGCCTCGGCACGGCGAGCCTTCCCGACGCCCCCGAGCGGTATTTCACCTTCAACGCCGGGGTGGGCCTGGACGCCGAGGTCGTCCGCGAGGTCGAGCGGCAGCGCCGCAAGGGCGGCCGGGCGCCCGCGTCCCTGTACGTGCGGACGGCGATACGGCATTTCTTCGCCGGGACCGACCGCAGGCGTCCCGCACTGACCCTGGAACAGGCGGGCCGCCCGCCGAAAGCGGGGCTGTTTTTGGCCTTTGTCTCCAACACCTCGCCGTGGACTTTCCTTGGTCCGCTTCCGGTGAATCCGAGTCCGCGCGCCAACTTCAACAAGGGCCTGGACGTGTTCGCGATGCGGTCGCTGGAGGCGGCTCCGGCGCTGGCGACGGTGGCGCAGATGATGGTGGCCCGGACCCGTCCCGTGCAGGGCCGCCATGTGGTGAACGTGCACGATGCGGCCGAGGTCACGCTGCGGGCGCCGCGGCCGGTGGCCTACCAGCTCGACGGCGACTACCTGGGCGAGACGCCGGTCATCACCTTCCGTGCCGTCCCGAAGGCGATACGGGTGGTCATATGACGCCGGTCACGTCCGAGTTAACGGCAAAGCAACACCGCTGAACCACGGATGTGACACATATGACACTCATACTTTGAGAAACGTTTCTCAAAGGTCTTGCGTCCCCCTACGCTGCCCTGACACGCTCAAAGTGCGCCGCGACAGAGGCCCAACGTCGTCAGCCTCGTGTTCGAGGAGCGCCACGCAACGACCACCCCTGAACCCAACCCCCCTTCCGCGGCTCGGGGTGTCTCGCGAGACATGTGAATCAGTTCACAAGAATGTGGGGGCGATTCCTCCACGCTGACGAAGGAGTGGACCGCATGGACTGGCGCCACCGCGCAGCCTGCCGTGACGTGGACCCCGAGCTGTTCTTCCCGATCGGCAACACCGGGCCCGCGCTCCTGCAGATCGAAGAGGCCAAGCAGGTATGCCGCCGCTGCGACGTGACCGACGCCTGTCTGCGCTGGGCGCTGGAGTCCGGCCAGGACGCCGGCGTGTGGGGCGGCATGAGCGAGGACGAGCGGCGCATCCTCAAGCGGCGCACCGCCCGCGCGCGTGCCCGCGCCAACGCCCGGGTCTGAGCCGCCGCCGGACGGCGTCCGCCTCCCCGCCGGCGCGCCGCCTCCGAACCCCCCGGTCGGAGAGCACCGCGCGTCCGCAGACTCCAAGCGCCCGCGGCACCGCCGCGGGCGCTGGTCTTTGCCCGGGAAGCCACCTAGATCCCCCGCTCGGGCCGTCCCTGCAGGGACGACCGCCCGCCGTCGCGGCTCCGGCCGAGGCCGAGGTCCTTCAGGGCGGGACGCGCCGCCACGCCCCGGTCCCGCGCCGCCGGGGCGCGCGCTCCGGTCGGGTCGAGCGGGATGTCCACCAGCACCTCGGTGCCGCCGCCCTCGCGCCGCCCGAACTCCAGCCGCCCGCCCAGCTCGCCCACGATGAGCGTGCGGACGATCTGCAGCCCCAGGCTGTTGCTGCTCTCCACGTCGAAGTCGGCGGGCAGGCCCACCCCGTCGTCGGAGACCGTGACCGCCAGCCGCGGCCCGGCCTCGCCCTCCGCCTCCCGCCGCCGCGCGCTGACCTCCAGCGTCCCGAACCGGTTGGACAGGCCGTGCTCCAGGGCGTTCTGCAGCAGCTCGGTGAGCGCCATCGCCAGCGGCGTGGCGACCTCGGCGGGCAGCACGCCGAAGCTGCCGGTGCGCTTGGGCGTCACCCGCGCCTCCGGCGTGGACACCTCCCCCGCCATGGTGATCACGCGGTCGGCGATGTCATCGAAGTCGATCAGCTCGTCGGGGGTGAGCGACAGGGTCTCGTGGACGATCGCGATGGACCCGACCCGGCGCACCGCCTCGTCCAGCGCGGCCCGCCCCTCGGGGATGCGCAGCCGCCGGGCCTGCAGCCGCAGCAGCGCCGCGACCGTCTGCAGGTTGTTCTTCACCCGGTGGTGGATCTCCCGGATGGTGGCGTCCTTGGTCATCAGCTCGCGGTCGCGCCAGCGCAGCTCGGTGACGTCGCGGCACAGCACGATCGCGCCGATCCGGGTGCCGCCCACGATCAGCGGGATGGTGCGCAGCTGCATCACCGACCCGTGCGCCTCCACCTCCACCTCGCGCGGCGCACGGCCGCTGAGCAGCACGCTCAGCGCCTCCTCCAGCGGCTCGCCGGTGTCGCACAGCTGGGTGGTGATCTCGCCGAGCACCTCGCCGACCAGGTCGGTGGGGAAGCCGAGGCGCCGGTAGGCCGACTGCGCGTTCGGGCTGGCGTAGGTGACCCGCCCGGCCCGGTCCAGCCGGATCAGCCCGTCGCCGACGCGCGGCGCGCGCACCAGGTTGGGCTCCTCCCCCGGCACCGGGAACCGGCCCTCGGAGATCATCTGGGCCAGGTCGCTGGCGCTCTGCAGGTACGTCAGCTCCAGGCGGCTCGGGGTGCGGGCCGAGCTGAGGTTGGTGCTGCGCTGGATGACGCCGAGCATCTTGGCGCCGCGCCGCACCGGGATCGACTCCTCCCGGACGGGGATGCCGCTGCCCCACTCCGGGTCGCCCTCGCGGACGATGCGCTGCTCGCGCCAGGCCACGTCGATCAGGCCGCGCCGTCCGCTGCGCACGATCCGGCCGACCAGGTCCTCGGGGTAGGCGGTGGGGCCGGTGGTGGGGCGCATCTGCGCGATCGCCACCCACGACGACGGCACCGGGCCCTCCGCCGACCGCAGCGGCACCCACAGCAGCAGGTCGGCGAACGACAGGTCCGCCAGCAGCTGCCAGTCCGACACCAGGGCGTGCAGCCACTCCAGGTCGGTGTCGGTGAGGTCGGTGTGGTCGCGTACCAGATCGGTCAAAGTGGGCACGGCTCCATCATCGCCGATGCCGAGGACCGCCCCGTCCGCCCCCGGCCCCTCACCCGCCGCCGGGGCCGGGCACGGGACCTGGCAAGATCTGGTCATGGCACCTGATCCCCTGGAGCGGCTGCGCGCCGCCGCCGTCCGCCGCGAGCGGGCCGGGCTGCGGCGGAGCCTGCGGCCCCGGACCGCCGACCACGACGGGCTCATCGACCTGGCGTCCAACGACTATCTGGGGCTGTCGCGCGACCCGCGGCTGGTCGAGGGCGCGGTCGCGGCGGCGCGCGCGTGGGGCACCGGGGCCACCGGGTCCCGGCTGGTGACCGGCACGACGCGGCTGCACGCCGAGCTGGACGAGCGGCTGGCCGCGTTCACCGGAAGCGCCGCCGGGCTGGTGTTCTCCTCCGGCTACATGGCCAACCTCGGCGCGGTGGCGGGGCTGGGCGGCCCCGGGGTGCTGGTGGTGTCCGACCAGGTCAACCACGCCTCGATCATCGACGCCTGCCGGCTGTCGCGGTCGCGGGTGGCGGTCGTCCCGCACCGCGACGTCGGCGCCGTGGAGGCGGTGCTCGCCGGCCGGGAGGAGGAGCACGCCCTGGTCGTCACCGACGCGGTGTTCTCGGTGGCGGGCGACCTGGCGCCGCTGCGCGAGCTGCACCGGGCGGCCCGCGCGCACGGGGCGCTGCTGGTGGTGGACGAGGCGCACGCCCTGGGCGTGGTCGGCGAGGGGGGACGCGGCGCCGTGCACGCCGCCGGCCTGGCCGGGGAGCCGGACGTGGTGCTCACCCTCACCCTGTCCAAGTCGCTGGGCGCCCAGGGCGGCGCGGTGCTCGGCGCCCCCGAGGTCGTGCAGACGCTCGTCGACACCGGACGTTCGATGATCTTCGATACGGGGCTGGCGCCGCCCGCCGCGGGGGCCGCGCTGGCCGCCCTGGACGTGCTGGCCGCCGAACCGGACCTGCCCGCCCGCGCCCGCGGCCTGGCCCGCCGGATCGCCGCGATGGCCGCCGAGCTGGGGTTGGAGACCACCGCCGAGCCCGCCGCCGCCGTGGTGCCGGTGGTGCTGGGCGAGCCGGCGGCGGCGGTGCGCGGCCAGGAGATCTGCGCGCGGCACGGCGCCCGCGTCGGCTGCTTCCGGCCCCCGTCGGTGCCGAAGGGGCAGGCGTGCCTGCGCGTCACCGCCCGAGCCACCCTCGACGAGTCCGACCTCACAACGCTAGAACGGGGCCTGAAAGATGTCGCCGCGTCGGCCACCCGTACCCTTCACACATAACATCGGGGAAACCCATGATGAACGTGAGGAGAGACCGTGACGGAGGTCAGGGGCGGGCCCCGGCACGGGGGCGGCTACAGAGCCGATCGGGCACCACTCAGCGACATCGGCCGGCACCACTCGGCCAACGCACCGCGCATTCCGAAGTACTACAAGCTCAAGGAACTGCTCGTCGAGCTGATCCAGTCCCTGCCTCCCGGTAGCCCGCTCCCGCCGGAGCGGACCCTCGCCGAGAAGTACGAGACCTCGCGCACCACGGTCCGCCAGGCGCTGGCCGAACTGGTCGTCGAGGGGCGGCTGCAGCGCATCCAGGGGAAGGGCACCTTCGTCGCCAAGCCGAAGGTCGCCCAGGAGCTGCAGCTGGTCAGCTACACCGAGGACATGCGGCACAAGGGCCTGCGGCCCGAGACCCGCATCCTGGAGATCGGTTACGTCAGCGCCGACGAGCGCCTGGCCGGTCTGCTCGGCATCCGGACGGGGGGCCGGGTGCTGCGCATCCACCGGCTGCGGCTGGCCGACGGGGAGGCCATGTCGATCGACACCTCGCACCTGCCGGCCCGCCGCTTCCCGGGCCTGCGGCGCGAGCTGCCGCGGCACCGCTCGCTGTACGAGACGCTGGCCACCGCCTACGACGTCCACCTCGCCGAGGCCGAGGAGACGATCGAGACGGTGCTGGCGACCCCGCACGACGCCCAGCTGCTGGGCGTGGACGTGGGGCTGCCGATGCTGCTGCTGTCCCGGCACGCTCTGGACGACACCGGCCAGCCGGTCGAGTTCGCCCAGAGCCTCTACCGGGGCGACCGCTACAAGTTCATCACCCGGCTCAAACGGAACTAGCGCGGCCGCCCCGTCCGCGTGCGGGGCGGCCCGCGCGGGTCACAGGGTCTGGGAGAGGGCCTTGATCGGCATCTGCAGTTCGTCGAGCAGGGCCAGGTCCTGGGCGGCGGGGCGGCCGAGGGTGGTCAGGTAGTTGCCGACGATGATGGCGTTGATGCCGCCCAGCATGCCGTCGCGGGTGCCCAGGTCGCCCAGGGTCAGCTCGCGGCCGCCCGCGTAGCGCAGGATCGTGCGCGGCAGCGCCAGCCGGAACGCGCCGATCGTCTTGAGCGCCTCGGGGCCCTCCACCAGCGGACGGTCGGCGAACGGGGTGCCCGGACGCGGCGCCAGGAAGTTCAGCGGCACCTCGTCCGGCTCCAGCTCGGCCAGCTGCCCGGCGAACTCGGCGCGCTGCTCGACGGTCTCGCCCATGCCGATGATGCCGCCGCAGCACAGCTCCATGCCCGCCTCTTTGACCATGAGGCAGGTCTCCCAGCGCTCCTCCCAGGAGTGCGTGGTGACCACGTTGGGGAAGTGGGAGCGGGCGGTCTCCAGGTTGTGGTTGTAGCGGTGCACGCCCATCGCGACCAGCTCGTCCACCTGGGCCCGGGTGAGCATGCCCAGCGAGCAGGCGATGTTGATCTCGACGGCGTCGTTGACGGCCTTGACCCCCTCGCGGACCTGCGCCATCAGCCGCTCGTCCGGGCCGCGCACGGCCGCGACGATGCAGAACTCGGTGGCGCCGGTGCGGGCGGTCTCCCTGGCCGCCTCCACCAGCTCGGGGATGTTCAGCCACACCGACCGCACCGGGGACTCGAACCGGCCCGACTGCGAGCAGAAGTGGCAGTCCTCGGGGCAGCCGCCGGTCTTCAGCGAGACGATCCCCTCGACCTCGACCTCGGGCCCGCACCAGCGCATCCGGACCTCGTGCGCCAGCGCCAGCAGGTCGGAGATCCGCTCGTCGGGCAGGGTCAGGCACTCCAGGGCCTGCTCGGCGGACAGCCCCCGGCCCTCCTCCAGCACCTGGCGTCGGGCGACCTCAAGGATGTCGGTCACGGACCCCTACCTTCCTTCCTGGGTTGACACGGTGTTCGTGTTCTGGGGAGGGACTTCGGCTCGGCGGAGCCGGGCGGTCAGGGGACGGCGGTGCCCTGGGCGCCGCGGAACGCGGCCGGGTCGAAGGAGCCGCCGAACACCGGGGACAGCGCGCGGTGCGCGGCCACCAGGAACTCGGCCGGGTCGAGGGCGCCCGCGCCCGCGGGCACCGCCCCGGCCAGCGGCCGGGCCGAGATGGTCTCCAGGTCCGGCACGTTGCTGCGCATCGCCAGGTCCGGCTTCTCGGGCCACTCCCCGATCACCACGCCGGCGGGCTGCACGCCGCGGTGCGCCATCGCCTCCAGGGTCAGCGCGGTGTGGTTGAGGGTGCCGAGGCCGGGCCGGGTCACCACGACGGCGGGGGCGCCCAGCCAGCGGGCCAGGTCGGCGACGGTGGTGCCCTCCTCGTCGTAGCGGACCAGCAGCCCGCCCGCGCCCTCCACCAGCACCAGGCGGCGGGTCTCGGCCAGCTCGCGGATGCGGCCCGCCACCTCCGACAGCGCCACCGGCGGCAGCCCGGAGCGGCGGGCGGCCGCGGCCGGGGACAGCGCGTCCGGGAAGCGGGCGAACTCGTGCAGGTCGTCCACGCCCGCCAGCCGCCGCACGACGTCCAGGTCGCCGGGTTCGCCGGGCCGCACGCCGGTCTGCGCGAGCTTGACCACGGCGACCGACGACCCGCGGGCGGCGGCCAGCGCGGCCAGCGCAGCGGTCACGATCGTCTTGCCGACGCCCGTACAGGTTCCGGTCACCACGAGCACACTCACGACCGGCACCCTAGCGCGGGCCGCTCCGGCGGCGCCCTCGCCGATTTCCACAGTCTTGGCCAGGGGAATTTGTACGCGGGTTCGCGCGCATACCCCCGGAATGCCCCGGAAATCCCGCGGAACCCGGCGATGGCGCGCCGCGTCCAAGCTCCATGGCCGGGCTCACACGCGCGACAGGGGCCGCGGCGGCGCTGGCGGGGGCGATCGTCCTCGCCTCCTGCGGCTCCGACACCGGCACAACGGCGGACGCCCCCTCGTCCCCGCCGTCTGCGCCGTCTCCGAACGGAACGGCGACCACGGGACCGTCCTCCGGCGCGCAACCGGTCCTGCGCTGGCGCCGGACCGGGGGCATCGCCGGGCGCGGCGGCCCCGGCGACCTCCCCGAATTCTCGCTGTACGGCGACGGGCGCGCGATCTTCATCCCGGACGGCGGCGGCCGGGGCGCCACCGAGTACCGGCTGCGGCCGGACGCGCTGCGGCGCCTGCTCGACGGGGCCCGCGCGGCGGGGCTCGACCGGTCCCGCACGATCGCCCCGGGCCGGCTGGTCATGGACGCCATGAACCTGGAGATCACCATGGGGGCCGCGCGCACCCGGGTGGTCATGCCCGAGGAGCACGACGGCCCGGTGACGCGCTTCCACCGGCGCCTGGATCCGACGGGCTGGGCCGCAGGCGACCTGGCGGGGCCGGTGCGGCCGTACCGCGCCGCCCGGGTGGCGGTGCTGGCCGGGCGGGTCGGCGCGGACGCCGGTTCCGGCGACGGCCCGGCCGTGAAGGCCTGGCCGCTGGCGCCGCTCGACCGGGGCGAGCGGGTCGCCGGACGGCTGCTGTGCACGGTGCTGAGCGGCCGCGACGCCGCGACCGCCGAGCGCCTCGCCGCATCCGAGTCGTCCGGTTCGTCCGGCACCGCCTGGCGCAGCGGCGCGCACCTGTACTTCGTCCGCTTCCGGCCGCTGCTGCCCGACGAGACGACCTGCGCGGACATCGCCCGCCGCTGACCCCGGGCATACCCTGAGGCGCGGATCCGATCGACCCCCAGGGAGCACCACAGGTGGCAGAGACGTCGGTTGCGCGCGGCCCGGTGACGGTGCGGACCGCCCGTCCGGACGAGCACGATCTCGTGGGCGAGCTGACCGTCGAGGTCTACGTGGGCGGCGGGCTGGTCGAGCCCGACTCCGGGTACGTGCCCGAACTGCGCGACGCCCGCGCCCGCGCCGCGGACACCGAGCTGCTCGTGGCCGAGCTCGCCGGCGAGGTGGTGGGCGCGGTGGCCTACTGCCCGCCCGGCAGCCGGTACGCGGCGCTCGCCGGCGCGGACGAGGCCGAGTTCCGCATGCTGGCCGTGGTGGAGCGGGCGCGCGGCCGGGGCGTGGGCCGCGCCCTGGTCGAGGCGTGCCTGGACCGCGCCCGCGCGGCGGGGCTGTCCGGGCTGCGGCTGGTCACGCAGCACAACATGCCGGCGGCCCACCGCCTGTACGAGCGGCTGGGCTTTCGCCGGACGCCCGAGCGCGACTGGCCCCTGGAGTCCGGAAAACACCTGCTCGCCTACCACATGCCGCTGTGACGGGCACGCCGCCGCGGCGGGTCAGGCCGAGGTGAGCGTGCCGTGCTCGGCGCAGCGGGCCGTCCACCCCATCGGCGTCACCTGGACCACCATGCGGCGACGGCACCGGGTGCAGTAGCGCGGCGGCTCCATCAGCCGGGCGGCCCGGCATTCGCGGTGGTCGCCTTCCGCCTCCGGGGCGCCGCAGCGGTCGCAGTACGTCTCCACGGTGCGAGCGTATTACTCGATGACGGCGATCAGGTCGCCCTCCTGGACGACCTGGCCCTCGGTGACCGCCAGCTTGGCGACCCGGCCCGGCTCCTCGGCCAGCACCGGGATCTCCATCTTCATCGACTCCAGGATCACCAGGGTGTCGCCCTCGTTCACCTGGTCGCCCTCGGCGGCGGTCACCTTCCACACGTTCGCCACCATCTCGGCGTGCACGTCGGCCACGGCGGTTCCTTCCTTCGATGTGCCAGGGACGGTTTCGGCGGACGCGCCCGGGACCGGGCGCCGCCGCGGGTCGGCGGGTCGCCCGCCGCGGGACGCGGCGGACGGGGTGCGGCGGGGCGGCTAGCGCTCCCGCATCCGGCCGACGAGCCCGGTGTCGTAGGACCCGTCGGCGAACTCCGGGTGGTCGAGCAGCTCGGCAAGGAACGGCAGGTTGGTCTTGGGCCCTTCGATGCGGAACGCCCCGACCGCCGCCCGCGCCCGCCGGAGCGCGCCGTCGCGCGTGTCGGCGTGCACGCACAGCTTGGCCAGCAGCGGGTCGTAGTGCGGGGTGACGGTGTTGCCCTCGGCGTATCCGGCGTCGATGCGGATGCCGTCGCCGACCGGCTCCTCCCACACGCTGATCCGGCCGGGGCCGGGCAGGAACCGCACCGGGTCCTCGGCGTACACGCGCAGCTCGATCGCGTGGCCGCGCGGCTCGGCGGCGGTGAACGACACCGGCTCCCCCGCCGCGACCAGCAGCTGCTGCTCGACCAGGTCGATGCCGGTGACCAGCTCGGTGACCGGGTGCTCGACCTGCAGCCGGGTGTTCATCTCCAGGAAGAAGAAGTCCTTGGTGGCCGGGTCGACCAGGAACTCCACGGTGCCCGCCCCGCGGTACCCGATCGCCTCGCCCGCCCGCACCGCCGCGGCCAGCATCCGCTCGCGCAGCTCGCCGGCGACGCCCGGCGACGGGGCCTCCTCGGCGACCTTCTGGTGGCGGCGCTGCACCGAGCAGTCCCGCTCGCCCAGCGCCAGCACGGTGCCGTCGGCCAGCCCGAGGATCTGCACCTCCACGTGCCGGGCCCGCTCCACGTACCGTTCCAGCAGGATGTCGGCGCTGCCGAAGAACCGCTCGGCGCGGCTGCGGGCGGTCTCGAACGCCGCGCGCAGGGCCGCCTCGTCGCGGACGGCGGCCATGCCGATGCCGCCCCCGCCCGCCGCGGCCTTGACCATCACCGGGTAGCCGATGCGCTCGGCCTCCTCGGCGGCGGTGCCGGCGTCCGGCACCGGCTCCCACACGCCGGGCGCGACCGGGACGCCCGCCTCCTTCATCAGGTTCCGCGCGTTGATCTTGTCGCCCATGCGGGCGATCGCCAGCGGCGGCGGGCCGACCCACGCCAGGCCCGCGTCGACCACCTGCCGGGCGAACTCGGCGTTCTCCGCCAGGAACCCGTACCCGGGGTGGACGGCCTGCGCGTTGGTGCGGCGCGCGGCCTCCAGGATGCGCGCGGCGTCCAGGTAGCTGCGCGCGGGCGGCGGCGGGCCGATCAGGATGGCCTCGTCGGCCTCGGCGACGAACGGCAGGTCGGCGTCGGCCTCGGAGTACACCGCGATGGCCTTCAGACCCATCGCACGCACGGTGTGGATGATCCGGCTGGCGATCTCACCGCGGTTCGCCACGAGCACGGACTCGAACACCAGGGGATTCTCCTTTCACGTGCACGGCTGTGCACGCGACGGCGCGCCGGAACGGATGTGGCCGACCCTATTGCGCACGCGCACGCTCGTCCGGGCGCGCGAGCGACAAATACCGGCCGGTAGTTTTGTCCGCCGCCCCCATGCCGCGCCGCGTCCGGCGACCGGTCGCGGCACGTGCGGCGCCGGGCGCACCGCGGGCAGGGGCCGCGCTACACGCGGGTGCGGCGTTCGACGACGCGGCTGAGCGCCTCCACCACGGCGGGGTCGTACTCCGACGCCGAGTCCAGCCGCAGCCGCTCCAGCACCGCGGCGCCCCGGTCGCGGTCGGAGGAGTCGCCGACCAGGTCGTCGTAGGCGTTGGCGACCTTGATGATGCGGCTGGCCAGCGGCGGCGGCGCCGGCCGCTCGACGCCGTCGTCGGCGCCCGCGGTCTCGCCTTTGCCGCGCCGGGAGGTGTGGGCGGCCGCGCTCTCGTCGGGGGACGCGGCGGTGCGGTAGGGGTGCGAGGACAGCTTGACGATGTGCGCCACCCGGTCCAGCACGCCGGTCTGCTTGATCACCTCGGCGCCGAGCTCGGCGATGCGGCGCTGCTCGGTGGGCGAGGCCAGCACGGTGGCCCCGCCGGGGATGGGGTCGCCGAGCGACAGCTGGCCGATGTCGTGCATGAGGGCCGCGTACTCCAGCTCCAGCAGCTCCTCCTCGCACATGCCCAGCTCGCGGCCCATGCCCACGGCCAGCCGCGACACCCGCCGCGAGTGCCCGGTCTCGACGTAGCCGCCGACCTCGGTGACCCGCGACAGCGCCCGCACCGTCTGCAGGTAGGTGGCCCGCACCCCCGAGTAGCGGCGGAAGGCGAACTGGGTGACCAGGATCGGCGCGGTGAACACCGCCAGCGCCACCGGCCCGAGCACGGTGGTGGCGACCGCGATGAGCATGGCGGTGGCGTTGGTGGCCGCGCACAGCGCCATCTTGGCGCGGATCTCGTCGCGCAGCGCGATGCCGAACCGGGCCCGCACCGTCTCGGCGCGGATCCACGCCGCGACCACCACGTCGGTGAAGCAGGAGATCACCACGGTCAGGCACATCGCCGCCAGCAGCAGCTGCCAGTCCAGGTCCAGCGCCGGCAGGGGGCGGAAGCACAGCGCCACCACCGCCACGATGAGCAGCCGCCGCGCCATGGCGTCGGGCCGCGGCATCCGGCCGACCGCGGCGTGCGGGAGCGAGCCGACCAGCATGCCGACCGCGGTCACCGCCACCACCTGCAGCGGCGAGTGCACCGCCGGGTGCACGCCGAGCAGCGCCCCGGGCGGGGCGTTCTCGGGGCCGACGCCCACCAGCAGGGCGTAGCCGACGGCGCCCGCGGTGGCGACCGGGGCGACCTCGCGGTTGCCGGGCATGACCATGCGGAACAGCTCGCCCAGCGCGATCAGCACGCCGAACAGCACCGCGACGTCGGGCTGCTGCAGGCCGACCGCGGCGACCCGGGTGACGGAGACCGCCACCAGGAGCACGGCGACGGCGATGACCAGCAGCTTCCCGGCGTCGACGCGCTGCCAGGCGCTTCGGGTGCGGTGCGCGTTCACGGCGCCCTACCGCCGCGCGCCGTCCCCGGCGACCCGGATCGGGGCGCTGGGGTCGTCGTGGTCCTGCTGGGTGGTCTCGACGACGTCGTCGTCGGGCAGCACCACGGGCTTGGGCGGGTCCCAGCCCTCGCGTTCGAGCGCGCGCAGGAACGCGTCGACCATCACCGGGTCGAAGTGGTCGCCCGCGCACTTGCGCAGCTCGCTCACCGCTTTGTCGATGCTGAGCGCCGAGCGGTAGGAGCGGGTGGAGGTCATCGAGTCGAACGCGTCCGCCACCGAGATGACGCGGGCGAACTCGGGGATCTCATCGCCCGCCAGGCCCATGGGGTAGCCGGTGCCGTTCATCTTCTCGTGGTGGTGCATGATGCCCGCCAGCGCCTCGTCCAGGAACCCGATCTCGCGCACGATCTCCAGCCCGCGCATGGGGTGCAGCTGGATCGCGGCGAACTCCTCCTCCGTCAGCGCCCCCGTCTTCTGCAGCACCTTGGTGGGCACGCCCAGCTTGCCGACGTCGTGCAGCATGCCCGCGTACCGGATCGCCTCCACCCGGTCCGGCCGCATCCCGATCTCCTGGGCGATCATCACCGACCCGCGCGACACCCGCTCGGAATGGCCGCGGGTGTAGTAGTCCTTGGTCTCCACCGCCTGGCACAGCGCCGCCAGCGTCGCCGCATGCGCCTGCTGCTGGGCGTGCGTCTGCTCCAGCGCCCACCGGGCGATGAACAGCGGCAGCAGCACCAGCACCGCGGCGAACGTGCCGACGTGCTGCCACAGGCCCGCGATGAGCAGCCCGAACATGCCGTAGCCGAGGCAGCCCACCGACAGCTGGCCGCTCTCGCGCAGCAGCTCGCGCGGCGCCGCCTGCTTGGACAGCAGCAGGATGCCCGCCATCAGCAGCAGGTTGACGCCGACGAAGGTGACCAGGGCGCCGAGGAACGGGACGATCACCTGCTCGACCCAGTCGGCCTGGCCGAACCGGGGCGGATGGCCGCCGAGGGCCTCGAACACGGTGCCCGCGGCGTACCCGCACAGCGCGAACTGGGCGCCGTTGAACAGCCGCTTCACCGGCGCGAACAGCCGCTGCCCGGTGACCACGGCCGACACGCCCAGCAGCGCGGCCCCGGCGGGGCCCAGGAGCACCACCGACGCCAGGCTGGCGGCGAAGCTCAGCGACACCCGCGCGCGTTCGACGTTGAGCAGCGCCGGCGCCGAGTCGCAGATGAGGAACAGGGCGGCCAGCACCGCCAGCTTCGACCAGTCCAGCTCGCGGAACGACGACGTCGCGATGAGCCCGGCCGCCAGAGCGACCACGCCGCAGACGTACGCCCAGGCAGCCAGTGGTAGTCCACGCATTGCCGCACCTTCGGGAAACGGAACGTGGGGCCGCCGCCGGGGCCGGTGGTGCCGGTGCGCCCACCTAGACCCAGGACACGCCCTCGGGCATCCTCAGCGACGGCGCCGGGGCGCCCCGGTCCCGTTGGAGCCCGGCCGTCCTGACACGCTTGAGCATGGCGTTCGCCTCCCCCCGTGAACCGGCCCCGAGCGCCCGGGCGAGCGCGAGGTCCCGGCCGCCGGGGCATGCGAGTGCTCCCGTCGCTGATTCCGGCACAAGCCTAACGTGGGAGACCTAGGCCACACAGGCATGCGGCGAATCGTGAGCAAAGCGTGAACTAATCGTCACCTTAGGTGATCCGCGCCTCGGGCGGCTGCGCCGCCGCCCGCTCGCGCGCCCACGCGGCGGTCGCGGCGAGCCCCTCGCGCAGCGGCACGCGCGCCCGCCAGCCGAGGGCCTGCTCGGTGGCCGCCGGGTCGACGGCCATCGCGGGCAGGTCGCCGGGCCGCGGCGGCGCGAACGCGGGGTCGTCCGGGGCGCCCACCGCCTCGGCGACCAGGGTGTGCAGCTCGCGGTCCGTGGTCTGCACCCCGGTGCCGACGTTGAACCGGCCGCCGCCGCCCGCCTCTCCGGTGGCGCGGGCGAACGCGTCGACCACGTCGAGCACGTACACGTAGTCGCGGGTCTGGGTGCCGTCGCCGAACACCCGGGTCGGCCGGCCCGCCAGCAGCGCGTCGGTGAAGATCGAGACCACGCCGGCCTCGCCGTCGGGGGTCTGCCGCGGCCCGTAGACGTTGGCCAGCGTCAGGATGGTGTAGTCGAGTCCGTGCAGTGCCCGGTAGGTGCGCAGGTAGACCTCGCCGGTGACCTTGGAGGCGGCGTAGGGAGAGGCGGGCCGCAGTTCGGCGTCGGGTGGGACGGGCAGCGCGTCCGGCACCCCGTACACCGCGCAGCTGGAGGCGAACACCACCTTGCGGGCGCCGCCCGCGCGCGCGGCCTCCAGCACGTTGGCGGTGCCCAGCGCGTTGACGCGCGCGTCGTGCAGCGGGTCGGCGACGCTGGCGCGCACGCTGACCTGCGCCGCCAGGTGGCAGACCACCTCGGGCCGCAGGGCCGCGACCCGGCCGGGCAGCGCCGGGTCGGCCACGTCCATGCGCCAGATCTCCACGTCCGTGCGGGCGTTGCGGCCCGAGGAGAAGTCGTCGACGCCGACGACCCGGTGTCCGTCGGCCAGCAGCCGGTCGACCAGGTGGGAGCCGATGAACCCGGCAGCGCCGGTGACGAGTACGAGCACGCCGGAAACCCTAGATCAGTCGGCGGCGCGCTTCCCGGCCCTGCCGGCCGCCTGTCTGCCCGCGGCCCCGGCGACCTGCGCCGCGCCGGCCGCACCGCCGGCCGCACCGCCGACCTGACCGCCGGCCTCGGCGCCGGCCGCACCGCCGGCCTCGCCGGCCTTCGCGGCCTCGGCCTCTTTCAGCTCGCCGCACAGCTGCTCGATGCGCCCCAGCACCTTGGCGCGCAGGTCGGCGGGCACCGGTTCGCAGCCGCACGACTTGCCGACCAGCTTCTTGACGGCCTCCTCCAGGCCGAACTCGCGCAGGCACGGCCCGCACTCGTCCAGATGCTGCTGCACCTCGCCGCAGCCCTGCTGGTCGAGCTCACCGTCCAGATAGGTGTAGACCCTGGCCAGCACCTCGCTGCACGGCGTCTCGTGGTGGTCGCCACAGCTCATGACGATCCCCTCCCCGCCCGGGTCAGCCCGCGCTCTCGGGCGTAGTCCTCCAGCATGCCGCGCAGCTGCCGCCGTCCGCGGTGCAACCGGGACATCACCGTGCCGATGGGCGTGCCCATGATCTCGGCGATCTCCTTGTAGGCGAAGCCCTCGACGTCGGCGAGGTACACCGCGATGCGGAACTCCTCGGGCAGCTCCTGCAGGGCCTGCTTGACGTCGGTGTCGGGCAGGTGCTCCAGCGCCTCGGCCTCGGCCGACTTCAGGCCGCTGGAGGTGTGCGACTCCGCCCGCGCGAGCTGCCAGTCCTCGATCTCCTCGGTGGCCGACTGCTGCGGCTGCCGCTGCCGCTTGCGGTAGGAGTTGATGAAGGTGTTGGTGAGGATCCGGTACAGCCACGCCTTGAGGTTGGTGCCCTCCCGGAACTGGTGGAAGGACGCGAACGCCTTGGCGAAGGTCTCCTGGACGAGGTCCTCCGCGTCGGCGGGGTTGCGCGTCATGCGCAACGCGGCCGAGTACAGCTGGTCCAGGAACGGGAGCACGTCGCGTTGGAAGCGCTGCTGCCGCTCCTCCACGGTCTCGGCGGCGTTCGCCCGCACCGGGGACTGCGCCTCCTCCGCCGCTCCGTTCGGCTCTGCCGGGCGGTCCAGGTGCTCCTCGCCTTGCCGTCGCTCCGCTGCGGCCACCTGACCACCCCCTTCGTCCGTGGTGGCGCCCTTGGTGGCGCCGTACGCCACAGACGATATAGGGCCGCGCAGCCGGATCTGACCGTAGGGGGCGCTGCGCGGCGGCTGCACCGCGGCGTCCCCTGGATGCTCGGCAACGGCCGTGGACATCGAGCAGCACCTCCGCTGTACGGATCGTCGTCGGTCCCGTACGGCACGCCCGGTGGCCCTTTTCGCGACGGTTTCGGTCGTCTCGCGGGTCGTTGGGCGCCCGTACGCGGACGGTTGTGAGACGGTGCAACGCATGGACCGGCGCGTCGATTCCCGGGCGGGACGAATCCGGGGACCACGGAGGGTGACGCGCGCCACCCGCGGGGAAGAAGTCCCCATAGAGGGCGAGAACAGGAGCAAACCGTTGCTACCGCTGCCGGCGCAACCTCCCGAACCCAGCGTCGCGGATCTGCGTGCCGCGCCGGGCGACGGCCGGTCCCTGACGCTGTACTGGACGTTCTACTGGGCGGTCGCGGCGGCGCAGCTGGCCCGCTGGCTGCCGCGCAGGCCGTCGCTCATCCTGGACATCTCCGGGGGCCGCACGGGCAGCGCGGCGCAGGCGGCCGCCGCCGGCCACACCGTCCTGGAGGTGCTCGACCCGCTGGTCACCCCGCCGGGCGGGGACGCCGGGGTCGGCGCCGACGGGGCCGGCGGCGGGGTGAACGGCGTGGCGGCGCCGCGGCTGCGCCCGCCCCCGGCGCCCGACCTGGCGAAGTCGGAGGCCAAGCGGTCTTAGGAAGACAA